>JANNLP010000344.1:0-9119 GCA_031396905.1 Gemmataceae bacterium | reverse complement strand
TCGCCCAGCATCTCGGTGGCGATGCTCCAGCGATCGTTCGCGCCGGGGTCGCTGCATTTGTTGGCGACGAGAATTGTACGAACGGTTTCGACTCCGGCTTGAGTTTCCGCTTCGGGCTTCCTACCGGCGAGAATGGTCTTGTACTCCGCCATGCGGTCGATCACCGTTTGAGTAGCGAATGGTCCATCGTCATCGGCTAAGTCAAGGAACAACAAAGCTGCGTCGGCAGCGCGGGTGAGCGATGTCACGTAGGGTTCGAGAAAATCGGCCGTTAAGGGTGGTAAGTCGATCAACTGCACGCGCACGTCCTGCCAGTCCATCATGCCGACGACCGGAGCCCGAGTGGTGAAAGGGTAAGGTGCCACTTCCGACTTCGCGCTGGTGAGCCTTGAGATCAACCGCGACTTGCCGGCGTTGGGAGGTCCGAGCAACACATATTGGCCGGCACCCTGTTTCGGGACTTTGTAGCTGACACCGCCGCCTTTCTTCCCAGACTTCCTCTCTTTCTCAACTTCCTCATTCAACTCTTTCATCTTGGTCTTGAGGTCGGCTTGCAGTTTCTCGCTGGCCTTATGTTTGGGCACGAGTTGATACATCTTGCGCAGACACGCCAGCCTGTCTTCGGCCGACTGCGCCTTCTTATATTCCTCTTCGGCCGCGTGGTATTGCGGGGTCAGATTGACGGCCATTCGTGTCGTTCCTTGGTGATTGCGACTTGAGCCATTTTCGGATTGTGCGTGACATTTCTCAAGTCCCCGGGTATGCGAGTCGATACTACCCATACATCACGGACTATCCGTAGACAGGCACGGCGGCACGGAGGCCAGCAATGGGCACGGCAACATTAGCTCTACTCTTAATGCTCAATACTTGCGGCGCGATCGATGCGCCCACGGCATTGAAGGACCGCTCGATCGCCATCCCCTGCAACCTCACCGCCAACCCGGCTGATGTGCAGGAAGTCGTGCTCTTCGTGTCCATCGATCAGGGGCGGCAATGGTCGCGGGCCGGGGCCATTCGTCCTTCGGACCGCTTCTTTGCCTATCAGGCGCCAACCGATGGCATGTATTGGTTCAATATCGCGGTCGTGTACAAGAACGGTTCGCAAGTGCCGGCCGACATCGCCCAAACACCTGTGCAACAGAAGGTGATATTCGACACTGCCAAGCCCGTCGTTCGCATTGTCGCAGCTGACCGTGTTGCTGATGAAGTTGTAGTCACATGGGACATTCAGGAAGCGAATCCAGACCTGGCGTCGCTGAAGCTCGATTATCGTCCGGCCGAAGTCGCCGCCACGGGCTTCGGTTATCCAGTTGCCATCAACCCCGGCATGGCCGGTTCCGCGCGATTTCGTGCGAACTCTCAGGGGCCGCTTACCATCAAACTTGCGATCCAAGACACGGCCGGCAACCTCGGCTGGGTCGAGAAGAATATTGGTGTAGCTGGTAACGCAGTCGCCGGCGTATCGCCAGTAAACGCACCCATCACGCAAGCCGTCAACAATGTGCCCAACGGTCAGGCACCCGGCCTGGTGACTTCCATGTCCGCCCCGGCACCGAACTTCGATGCGCCGGCAGTTCAGCCGTTAATGCCACCGCCCGCTGAGCCGTTGGCACCCGCGAGTGGCCCGGTCGCTGTTGCCAGTTCGTTACGCACAGCGCCGGCGTCGCGCGATCCTGCATTCACATTGACTTCGGCTCCCGGTGCAGCGCAATCAACTTCGCGCCGCACTGACTTGCCGGAGATTCATTACACCAAAGAACCACAAGTCACGATTGAATATGAAATTGAAAACCAAGGCCCATCCGGCATCAGCAAGATCGAGGTGTACCTCACGCGCGATGATGGTCGGACGTGGATGAAGTGGCAAGGCCTCACGCGCACCGAAGCAGGCCGCGGGGACAATACACAGGAGCGGGTTCTACCCGTGACTTTGCGACTGCCCGAACCCGATGGTCTTTACGGCTTCCGCATTGTGCCATACAGCGGCGTGCAACTCAGCCATGGCGCTCCAGCCAACGGTGACGCGCCGGAGATTCGCATCCTCGCCGACCGTACCCCGCCGTTCATTGAGTTGTTCAAGCCCGAACCGGATGCTAAGGACCACAATATTCTGGTACTGCAATGGCGGGCCAACGATGGCAATCTGTCTGACCAACCCATTCGCATTTACTGGTCCGACAGCGTCAACGGTGAATGGAAATCAGTTGTGACAACTTCCACGGATGGTTCCGTGGCTAACATCGGTCGGTACGCCTGGAACGTGCCGCCGGGCCTGCCGCTGAAGGTGTTTCTCAAGATCGTTGCTGAGGACAAAGCCGGCAACGTTGGCGAGGCAATTACACCTCAGCCACTGGCGGTGGATCTGCACAAGCCCGTCGGCCGAATCAAGGCCATCGCCGGTAAGCCTAAAATCTGATTGAGTTTACGGCAATATCGCCCGGTCGGCATTTCACGTATTTGTGAGCTACACTTAGCCCATGTAGGCGGTGCGAAGTCTCTGAGCAGCCGCTTTCGCCTCACCACATTGGTGTGCTGTGGAGCTAGTTTCCGATACTTGGGTCACGGCTCCGCAACGGATCGAAAAGTCGTTGCGGAACGCCTGCCTTGTTCACATCTACCCCACCAGCCCGGCGATGGGCAGTCGGGTCGCGCTCAACGGCGCACCTGTGGTACTTGGCCGCGGTGAAGATTGCGAAGTGCCGATCGACGAGCAGTCCGTATCGCGTCGTCATGCTCGTGTCGAACTTGGTACTGACGCCTTTATCGTCGCCGACCTGCAGAGCACGAACGGCACCTTTGTCAACGATGCCCCGGTGATCCGCGCCAAGCTCGCTGATGGCGATTATCTTCGCGTCGGCAATTGCATCTATCGCTTCCTGTGCGGCGGCAACGTCGAAGCACAATATCACGAAGAGATCTATCGCTTGACGATTATCGACGCACTTACCGGTGCCCACAACCGCCGGGCCATGTTGGAGTTTCTAGACCGTGAGCTCTCACGGTCAGCTCGCCACTTGCGGCCGATGGCGCTCTTGATGGTCGACATTGATCATTTCAAAAAAGTCAATGACGAACTTGGCCACTTGGGCGGCGACGTAATCCTTCGTGAGTTGACGGCGATCATCGCCGCGACCATTCGCAAGGAAGACCTGTTTGCCCGATACGGCGGCGAAGAGTTCGGCCTTGTGCTGGTGGAAACGCCTGAAAAGGAAGCTCGCGAGGTTGCCGAACGTGTCCGCGAAGCCGTGTGCGCCAACCCGATCAAGTGCGATGGGAAACTGGTGCCGCTGACAATTAGCCTCGGACTCACCACCACCTGCGGCGACGCCGACGTGACCGTCAACGAGATCATTGGTCGTGCTGACGAACAACTCGGTAAAGCCAAAGCCGAAGGTCGCAACCGCGTCTGTGGATAAACTCACAACACCGGTGCAAATAAGCGACAGACATTTTCCGCGAGTCGCACAGGCCACGTACGTTTGGCAAACATCTTGGCATCAACTCGCAGTGAATCTTCCAAATCCACAAGGAACTGCCGTTCCAAATCAGCGACCACCCGAGGCGTGTTAAATAAACAACTCACTTCAAAGTTTAATAGCAAGCTCCGATTGTCCAGGTTTACAGAACCTACGCTGGCCCACATGCCGTCGATGACGACGCTCTTGGCGTGGATGAACCCGTTCGTGTACCTGTAAACTCTGACTCCCGCGGCGAGCAAATCCGGTAGAAAATAACGTCCCGCGAAGTGCGACATCAGATGATCGGGTGTTTTCGGCAGCAATAATCGAACATCCACATCGGCGAGCGCGGCGAGGCACAATGCATCGCGAACTCCCTGATCGGGAACATAGTACGGCGTCGTAATCCACACGCGCTTTCGCGCCTTGAGTATCGCGGCCATATAGATGTCGCGAATCGGCCGAAACTCCATGTCCGGTCCGCTGTGGATGACTTGGACGTTCACGTCGCCGACAGCGTCCAAAGCTGGATAATAAGCCGACCCTTGCAGTGATTCACCGACCGCGAAGTCCCAGTCTTCGATGAACACATCCTGCAAGCCGATCACAGCAGGCCCTTCGAGCTTAAGAAAAGTATCGCGCCAAGGACTAAAGCGCGGCCAGGCGCCGAGGTATTCATCGCCGACGTTGAATCCGCCAGTAAATGCCGTGGTCCCATCCGTAACGACGATCTTCCGATGATTCCGCAAATTGATCTGGAATTTGCGAGGCCAAAAGCTCACCGGCAGGAAGCTCGCGCTCTGCCCGCCACACTCGCGCAATGACCGCGTCATCTGACGACCGAACTTGCGTGCGCCAACGCCATCGACCAGGAGGCGCACCTGGACGCCCGCCTTGGCTTTGGCGGCCAGCAACTTCAGCATTTTGTCGCCGAGTGCATCATTGCGAAAAATAAAGAACTGCATGTGGATGTGATGCTTTGCTGCTTCGATAGCGGCAAAAAGCGCATCGAATGCTGTGCGGCCATCATGATAGAATTCGACGCGATTGCCATCCGTGGGTGGAGTAGCGCCGAGGCGGGTGGCCAATTGGGCCAGCCCTTCGTAACCCGCAGTCGAAGACTCGTGTGACGACAAGGAATTGGCTGGCGACAATCGCGGTTTGGTGCGATAACGCGACCGATGTTGCCGTTTTCGTTTCAATGGGCGGTGAACGTTTTGATAACCAAACAGGACAAACAATATCGCACCGAAGATGGGCAACAACACGACGAGCAGACACCAGGCGATGGCTGAAGTGGATTCCTTCTTGATCGTCAGGATCCAGGCGATAAACGGCAGGATGAGTACGAGATCGACGATCGCAATAACTGCGGTCGTGTAATACCAGTAATTCGTCAGCGCTTCCCACACCGGCCGGCTTCCTCCTCGACTGGACTCGGTCATATAACGTTAGTGAAGGATCAACCGCGAGGCGACACGATGGCGGTATTGCAGCACGAATGCGGAATTGCCGCCCTTTATCACCTCGAGGGCGCAGCCAGCCGACTGGTGCAAACCATCGCGCCGCAACAAGTTTCACGGCTCATGCCGAATGTACTATTGGATCTGCAAAACCGTGGACAACTTGCCGCTGGCTTCACAACTTTTAATCCCGAACATGAACTGATTCTCGATACATACAAGCAGATAGGGATGGTCAGCGAGGCGTTTCGCCTCAATCGCCGCGATAAGTCGGAAGCGTTGCTCAAGGAGTTTGATGGCCGGGCCGCCATCGGCCATGTGCGCTACGCCACCTGCGGGGCCAACTCCCGAAACTATGCTCAGCCGTTTGAGCGCAAGCACGGCTGCAAGTGGAAGTGGTTTGCGGTGGCTTTCAATGGCCAAATTGCCAACCTTGGTGAGCTGAAAGAACGGCTGATGGGTCTAGCCGACTATCACCTCACCACTTCCAGCGATACCGAAGTTCTGATGCATCTGATCGCTCACGCTCTACGCGGCGACGCCCGGCCGGACCTCGTCGAAGTGTTCTCGGAACTGAGCCGACAGATTGACGGCGCGTACAACCTTGTGTTCCTCAACGCGATGGGTGACATGGTCGTGCTGCGCGACCCGTTGGGTATTCGACCGCTATGCGTCGCCCAGGATGGACAGTTCTTTGCGGCTGCCAGCGAAAGTGTGCCGCTGCTGAACTTGGGCTTCAACGAAATTCGTTCGCTCGAACCCGGCGAAATGGTTGTCGTGCAGGACAACCGCATCCGGTTCGAGAGGTTTGCAACGCGGCGCAACTCGGCACATTGCTTTTTCGAGTGGATTTACTTCGCAAACGTGGCCAGTGTATTGGATAACCGCAGCGTTTACCTTTCCCGTGCTGCCTTGGGCGAGGAACTCGCGCGACAGGAACGGCAACTCAATCGCGTGAAGCTTGACGACGACACCGTCATTGTTCCGGTACCCGATACCGGCAAGGCCGCCGCCGACGCGATGGCTCACGAACTCGGCCTGAAATCCGTCGAAGGCTTGATGCGCAACCGCTACGTCGGCCGAACCTTCATCGAAGGCGACAATCGCGCCGATCGCGCTCGCCTCAAATACACGCCGTTGCGCGAGGTGCTGGCGGGCAAGCGCGTGCTGCTTATCGAAGACACCATCGTTCGCAGTACGACGATGAAGTCGCTGCTGCATCACCTTCGCGAACGCGGTGGTGCCCGCGAAGTCCATGTCCGCGTTGCTTGTCCGCCCATCGTCGCGCCGTGCTTTTACGGCATCGACATGTCCACGGTAAAGGAGCTCTTCGCCCCACGCTTCATGTCCGGCCCGCGCGTTACGCTGGCCGAACAGGAAGCGATGGCCAAGGAACTCGGTGCCGACAGCCTTTTCTATCTGCCGCTGGAATCCGTCGCCCAAGCCATCGGCGTGCACGAGGACCGACTTTGCCGTGCTTGTTTGACCGGGCAATATCCGACGCCAGCGGGTGAACACCTCTATCAACTCGCGGTGATGAACCGGCATGGCACACAAAATGGCCGAACGTATGAGATGCCGACACCGGAATTGGCGGGATGTGAGAGGTGATCTTTGACAATTCGGTCAATGCGAACAAGGGTCAATTCGCATTGCTCCATATTGGTAAGATGACTTTTGCCAGTCAATTGGTCAGTACGTAAGCACATGCCTTCACTCATCTTCGATTTCGATCTCGCCGTCATCGGTGCCGGCCATGCAGGCGCGGAAGCCGCGATGGCCGGCGCGCGTCTCGGGTTGCGAACCGTTCTGCTTACCATGAATGCCGATGCAGTGGCGCAAATGAGCTGCAATCCGGCGATCGGTGGCGTGGCCAAGGGGCAGATTGTTCGGGAGATCGATGCGCTGGGCGGAGTCATGGGTTTGGTCACTGATGCCGCCGGCATTCAGTTTCGCATGTTGAACAGGACCAAAGGGCCGGCTATGCACTCGCCGCGGGCGCAGTGCGATAAGAAGCTGTATCAGTTCACGATGAAACGCCTGGTGGAGGAACAAGCCAATCTCACGCTACGGCAAGAGACGGTCGAGTCGCTGGTAATTGAAAACCGTCGGGTCGCCGGAGTCATGGCCCGGGGCGACACATATTACCGCGCTCGTGCCGTGATACTGACCACCGGCACGTTTCTGCAAGCGATCATGCACACCGGCGAGTCTCAAACCAGTGGTGGCAGGGCAGGGGACTCGTCGGCGGAAGGAATGAGCCACTCACTGCGGGACCTGGGCTTTGAGTTGGCGCGATTCAAGACGGGCACGCCGTGCCGGCTCAACGGGCGCACCATCGATTTCACCAAGGCCGAAGTGCAGCCGGGCGATCCCGATCCGCGACCGTTCAGCTTTCTGTCCGACCGGATCACCGAGCCGCAGATGGACTGCCACATTACTTACACGACGCCGGAAGCGCATGATGTGATTCGCGCCAATCTGCATCGCGCGCCGATGTACTCCGGGCAGATCGCCAGCCGTGGACCGCGCTATTGTCCATCCATTGAAGACAAGGTCGTGCGCTTTGCGGACAAGGAGCGGCATCAGATCTTTCTGGAACCCGAAGGCCGCAACACGCTGGAGTACTACTGCAACGGCATCAGCACCAGCCTGCCCAAAGATGTGCAAGCCGCGATGCTCAAGTTGATCCTGGGTTTGGAAAACGCCGAGGTCATGCGCTGGGGTTATGCCGTCGAATACGATTATGCTCCGCCAACGCAGTTGCACCCGACGCTGGAAACGAAGCTAGTCGAAGGCCTGTACTTCGCCGGGCAGATCAATGGCACTACGGGTTACGAGGAAGCGGCCGCCCAAGGGTTGATCGCCGGTGTAAATGCCGCGCTGAAGCTGAATGGCGAGTCGCCCCTGGTGCTCGACCGCAGCCAGGCCTACATTGGTGTGCTGATTGATGACCTGGTGACCAAAGGTGTCGATGAGCCTTATCGGATGTTCACGTCGCGGGCCGAGTACCGCTTACTATTGAGACACGATAACGCGGATCGCCGGCTGACGCCGGTCGGTCGCCGAATTGGCCTCGTCAAAGATGATCGCTGGTCGCGTCTGCAAACCAAAGAAGCCGAAGTCACTCGGCTGACGGAACTGTTGCGATCGCGCCGGCACGAGGGCGTGCTGTTGGAGCAACGTCTTCGCCGCACTGAGGTGACTTGGGAACAAGTTATTGCGCTCTGCCCGGAATTGGCGTGCGATGACCCGTCGGTTATCGAACAGGTCGTACTTGAGGCTAAATACTCAGGATTCATCGAACGGCAGGCGGCACAGATTGAACGCTTCCAGCGCATGGAAGGGAAGCCGATACCTTCGACATTCGACTATTGGGCGGTGCCGCAGCTGCGTTTTGAGGCACGGGAGAAGCTGAGTCGGATAAAGCCGACTAGCTTGGGGCAGGCGAGCCGCATCATTGGCATCACCCCGGCTGACTTGGTAGTGCTGTTGTTTTATCTCGGCGGTTCGGTTATGGGCAAAGACGTGGCGTCAACGGAAACGGCGTCAGAGACCGACCTGGCGGATGAAGAAAACCAGGTAGACCGGGTAAGTCGGCAAAAACTTGACGCCTGGGCGAACCGATAGTCCTTAGTAGAACACGGGACTTGAACAGTTGGGTGAAAATTCGCAAACTGTTCTGCATCGGTAGACCCTAGTGCCTGCGAAGGATTTCCGTGCCGGGTACAGTCGGCAAAGATCGCGTTACTCCGCCAGACCATACAGTTTGACGGCACCAGCGATCCGCGTTGACACACCGGGCAAGGTAGTTACAATTGCGGGCGGAGGTAAGATAAGGAACCCCTTCCATAGCGACAGACCGCTCAACCCGCGGGTGATCAACACCCGTGTGAAGGCCGGTCCGGTTCCGGAACGGCCAGCCACGCTGAACAGGTCTATGCCATGGAATGGGCCAGAGGTATTCAGGGATGATCGGACGCGATGTGCTTGATGGACAGAGTGCAGCAGCGGCCCGACCTCTCGCACGGCCGACTCACGGGTCGGTAAGGGGTGGACGTTCGATGAAAACCGTGTTCACGACCGGCGAAGCGGCCAAGGTCTGCAAGGTCAGCCAGCAGACCATCATTCGGTGCTTCGACAACGGCCAATTGAAAGGCTTTCGTGTCCCGGGTTCGCGGTTCCGCCGCATCCC
>JANNLP010000323.1:0-2132 GCA_031396905.1 Gemmataceae bacterium | reverse complement strand
GATACGGAATGGTTCGCGATCCGGTAGACACCGGCCGAATCGCGCTCAATCGATCGAGCGTCCGACTGGTAAACGTCGGTGATGGTTCAGGCAACGGCAACGTATCGAGCAGTTCCCACACTTTCTTGAGCGCATCGGCCTCCGCGCGGACGGCCGGCTCGCTGTTGAGTCGGGCTTCCACACGAGCACGGGCAGCCGAGTCGCCTTCACCGTCGAGAAAGGCCGTGAGTTCCTCACGCTCGTCATCCGTCATTGGGCGTGCCATCACTCATCCCCCCCGACCTTGGCGACTGGCACCGGACCGGACTGCATGAAAATATAATCCTGCAGCACTTCCCTTAGCCGACTCCGCGCCCGCGACAGCAGCGATTTCACGGCTTTGGTCGAAAGCCCCATCACGTCGGCGATGTCGGCGTAATTCATCTCCTCAAACTTATTCAACACCACCGCGAGCCGTTGGCGTTCGTTCAGTTCATCCAGAGCTTTGCGCACCATGTCGGCCAGCTCGGTCTGTGCCAGTCGGCGCGTCGGCACGGCCTGCGAGTCGGCGACTAATTGTTCGGCCGGCCGCGGCCCAAGCGGCCCCGAGTCCTGGGCCGGCAGCGACACCGTCGGCTTGCGCTTGCGATTGCGCAGCGCATTCAGGGCGAGGTTGTTGGCGATAGTGAATAGCCAGGTCGCGAATTTGGCTTTGGGCCGGTATTTCTTGCGCGTTCGATACACGCGCAGAAACACTTCCTGGGCCAGGTCTTCGGCTTCTTCATGATGGCCGCCCAACACGTGTTGCAACACGCCGACCAGGCGATGCTGAAAATGATCGACGAGCTCGGCAAACGCCTCGGCATCATCATGATCGCGAACACGCACCATGAGCCGAATGTCGGGATCGCGCACCGACATCTGTGCCGTGGTGTTACCGCCGGTAGGCAGGCCGCTAACCATCGCGCTCCGCACCAATCGAACCCCGCACCCGTTCGGGAAGTTCCGACACCGCGGTGATGCTACTTTAACGTGAGGAAGGGGTTTCGTCGATGCACCATCACACGTGTAATGTCGGATTGACTGGACATGGCGAATGCTTTGTGCGCCAGGCGCAATGATTTCGGCGGCGCTCTGGAGACTTATCTCGCTCCGCGATCCATCAGTAACTGCTCGCAGGCGGTCCAGCTTTCGGTGGGAAGTGTGACTTTGGAGAGTTGGTCACCCAAGGCGGGTAGTTTCATGTTCATGGATTTCATCATGGTCTGCACCTCGGCCAGGCGGTCGAGGGTTGTTCGGCCGTTGGTGATGACTTGCAGTGGCGTCATGCCCTGTTGGTTGCGGGCGTTGATGTTGCCGCCGTGGTCGATGATCAGGCGCAGGAGTTCGACATGGCCGGCACCGGTGGCGGCGTGAACTGGTGCGCCAAAAATCGGATTGATTTGATTGACATCGGCGCCGGCCTCAAGAAGCCGTTTGGCCGCCGCGCGCTTCTGATGGATGGTCGCGGCCAGTAGCGGCGTCATCTTGAACTGCGGTGCGCCGCCCGGGAAAAGCTGACCAAGCCCGGCGGCCGGCTGGCCCTTGGGAAGTGGGCCGACGGCTTCGGCATTAATCGTTGCGCCGGCTGCCAACAGCCGATCAATCGCCGTGATGTCGTCTTCAGCGGCGGCCAGCACGAGCGCGGTCGCTTGCGGATCGGCAACTTCGTGACCAGAATCACCGCCAAACATCTTGGCCAACCTGTTCGCAAGACCTGACTTCATCGACAGAATGTCAGCGGGACCAGGATCGTCATCGTCGTCATGATCACCATCGTCGTCGTCTGTTTCATCATCGCCGGCTGGCCCATCGCCTCCGTCGGCGTCGCGGAAATCACTGATCGCGCGTTCCTCATCGATGCCAAGTGCATTGGCCAGTTGCTCGACCACTCCCTCGGCAAAGGTCGTGTCTTGTTCAAGGATTGCTTCGAGATCACTGCGGGCGATGCCGCCACGGCAGAAGCGCAGAAGGACATCGGGTTGGCCGCCCGACGGCTCCGATGACCCATCGGCGTCGTCGTTGAAATAATCCGGGCATGAGTTGTACTCATCGAGCAAACGCCCGTTTTCGAATAGCCAATAGCAAGCGATGTCGCTGTCGTGAACCATGAA
>JANNLP010000314.1:0-7983 GCA_031396905.1 Gemmataceae bacterium | reverse complement strand
AATTGGGATCGGCTTCCACACGGAGGGCCTGGCTCATTTCCTGACCATCCACGTTCAGCACGACGCGATATGTGCCGGGTACAACGGCTTGGCCGAACAATCCGCCGGCTCGGCGCATGGCCTCTTCCGGGATTTCCGTCCCGGCCTGCAAGCCGGCAATCGTACGCACCGATGGCCGGCTCAGGTCCCACGGGATGCGGTGCAGGCCCGATTCCTTCTTGACCGTCAACTCCCTTATCGTGGCCCCGGCGTAGTCCACGATCTTCAGCGACACCTTTTCAGCGGTGCCATTGAGCGAGTAATAGATCTGCGTGCCGGCGGGCGGGTTCTCACCGAAGAACTTTTTCGAGCCGCTGCCGTACATGGTGCCGCGCGCGGGTTCCATGCGCCAGCGCGTGGCGACAGCCGGGGCGTACAAATACGACTTGGCTTTCACTGCGTCCGGCTTCATCTGCCGCAGCGGCGTGATGTCCATCACCCACAAGCTGCGGCCATGCGTCGCCGCCACCACTTCGCCCGCGGTCGGGTGAATGGCCAGCTCATGCACGGCCACCGTCGGCAAGTTCGCATTGACCTTGGTCCAGTAGCCTCCGCGATCGACGCTGGCGAACACAGCAAACTCGGTGCCGCAGAGCAGCAAATTCTGATTCACCGGATCCTCGCGCAAGCAGCGCGTCGAGCCATAGGGCGGAAGATTGCTGGTGAGGTTCTTCCACGTCTTGCCGAAATCTTCGGTGACATAGCAATATGGTTTGTCATCATCCGAGCGATGCGCGTCCAGGCACACATAGGCCCGGCCTTCGACGAAACGCGATGCTTCAATGGTGGATACCCACCGGCCCACCGGCGCGCCCAGCTTGTCGTAGATGTTGTCCCATTTCTGCCCGCCGTCGCGGGTGATCCACAATGCACCGTCATCGGTGCCGGCCCAAATCACGTCCGGGTTCTTGGCCGATTCGGCCAGAGCGGTCGCCGTGCCGCGCTTGGTGCGGCTGATCTCCGGCGAAATCGCCTTCAAATCCGTGCCCTGCTTCAACGAGCGGAACACGCGGTCGCCACCGGCATACAGGATGCGCGGGTTGTGATTGGAAAGGATGAAAGGCGTGTTCCAGTTGAACCGCGCCGCCGCGTCGCCATTCTTCGGACGATACCGCACCTGGCCGCCTTCACCCGTGCGCAGGTTTCGGCGATAGATATTGCCGTCCTGGCTTTCCGCGTAAACCTGGTCCGGATCATCGGGGTCCACGCGGCATACGAAGCCGTCGCCGCCGCCGATGGAGATCCAATCCTCGTTAACCGGACCCGAGCCACGCAGCGTGCGGCTTGGGCCACCCCAACTGCCGTTGTCCTGCAGGCCGCCGTACACGTTGTAAGGTTTCTTGTTATCGACCGCGACATGGTAGAACTGACCCATGGCCATGTGGGCCAGGTGTTCCCAATGTTCCATGCGGTCGTACGTCACGTAGAAACCGCCATCGGTGCCGATCACCATGTGCCGGCCATCTTTGGGATTAATCCACAAGGCGTGATGGTCCGGATGCATCCCTCTGTTGCCATAAGCCTTAAACGTCTTCCCGCCATCGGTCGAGGCGTAGGCGGAAACGCCGAGGACATACAGCTTCTGGTCATCCGATGGATCGACGCGGACAACGCTGAAGTACATGGGCCGCGGATTTACGCTGTTGATGCGCGTCCAAGTCACGCCGCCATCGGTGGACTTAAAAATGCCGCCGGTTTGGAAACCATCCGGGCCTTGCTGGGCCTGCACGTTTTCGCGTTGCCCATAGAGCATCGCGCCGTAGGGTCGATTGGGATTGGTGCGCTGCCGGCCACCGCCGAACTGCATCGCTTCCAGCGTTAGTTCGACATCCTTCTTTGTCTCGCCGCGTTGAATGGTGACTTTGACCTTGTCGCCGGCCTTGCGATCCGTGGCCAAGCTGCGAATCGTCTCCATGAGGTTTTCAATCGGCTTGCCTTCGATGGCGATAATCATGTCGCCTTCCAGCAAACCGGCTTTGGTGTTGACGTGTTCCTTATCGAGCGTACCCACGCGGAATCCGCCGTCGGCTGGGTCAGGCCGGAAACCAAAACCGAGCATGGCTGGCCGAGGAGTGCCTTGCTGTGCGCCTGCGGCGGCCGTTGCCGCGGTCGGGTCAGCTGGTGGCGTTGCCGCCGGCGTTGTTGCCGGCGGAGGTGTTGCAACTGCGGGTCGTTGGCCGAGCTTGGCCTTCACGGTCTTTTCTTCGCTGCCGCGTTTGAACTTGATTTCGAGTTCGTCGCCGACTTTCTTGGATAGAACGACATCCACCAGATCCTGATAACCGGTGACCTTCTTGCCGCCGGCTTCAATGATCAGATCGCCTTCTTTCAACTCGGCCTTCTCGGCCCCCCCATCCTTGATTGTTCCGGTGAGCTTCACGCCGCCGTCGCCGTCTTCGCCCTGGAAGCCCAGATAAGGTTGCTGTGCGGGCGGCGTTCCCATGCCGACTTTTTCGGTGTCGATAATAGCGAACACAATGTTCGGGTCTTTGGCATACCAATCGATGCCGATGCGTCCGGTTTTCACCGTGGGCAGGCCCTGCGTGACCTTAGTCCAGTTGTCGCCGCCGTCGGTGCTGCGGAACAGGCCGCCGCTGCTGCTGTACTTCACGATTGGATCGTAGCCATCGATGCCTTCCGGGGGTTTTTCGCCGACGTAGCTGTCGAAGCCATCGCGCTTGCGTTCCCACAAGCCGGCTATCAGCATGTTTGGATCGGTCGGGTGCATGCGCAGATCAATGCAGCCGGTGTTCTCGTCGAAATAGAGAACCTTTTTCCAAGTCGTGCCGCCGTCAGTCGTCTTGAACACACCACGTTCGGCGTTCGGACCGTAGAGCCGGCCAAGCGCGCCCACATAGACGATATTGGGGTTGGTGGGATGCACGACCACTTTGCCGATTTGATAGGACTCGCGCAGGCCCATGTGCTTCCAAGTCTTGCCGCCATCAACCGACTTGTAGACGCCATCGCCAAATGAGACGCTATTGCGAGGGTTGCCCTCGCCGGTGCCGACCCAAACGATGCTCTTGTCACTCGGCGCGACGCAGACATCGCCGATGCTGACGGTGTTTTCCTTATCGAACTGGTGCGCGAAAGTGATGCCGTTGTTTTCCGTCTTGAGCAAGCCGCCCGACGCGGTGGCCACCCAGTACAAGCTCGGGTCTTTCTCAAAGACGCTGAGTGCCGTAATCCGGCCACCCATCGTGCATGGCCCGATGCTGCGCCATTTCAAGGCCGACACCCACGACTGCGGAATGCCCTCGAAGTTCACCTTCGGCGCGTCGCCGGTCTTGATCTTGTCCAACTCGACCGACAGGGCCTTGATCTTGGCTTCCAACTCGGCGATCTGTTTCGACCGATCGAGGTCGGTGGTGTCGGCCCAGGCCGGCACGGTGATCAACATTGCGAACGCGGCGACTGTCGCCGCGCGCAGCCAAAACGTGTGTCGAAACATGATGCGCACTCCCGAAAGCGATTCCTAAGTTCCGCCAAGCTACCGCCCGGCGGAGAAAATGTCGTGGTGCTGTTAGTTTACGAAGACCCTGCCGACAATGGCAGTGGCCCGGTAGTAACGATTGTAGCAAAGACGGGGCACGCTGCAGCATTCCTCTTAGCGAACGCCGGGCCCTAAGGCCGAGTTGGCTTCCAGTTGATTGTTGCCTCCGCCGCGCTTTCAATGTAGCTTCATCTTCGCACGGGTTCATCATTCACGTTGGGTCGGCGTCATGAATTCAAATCCCGCGGATTCGCCGTCGTTAGCGCCGGGGCCTTGCCTGATGGTGCTGTTCGGCGCTTCGGGCGATCTGACCAAGCGGCTGCTGATGCCGGCCCTGTTCAATCTCGCTTGCGATGGATTGTTGCCCGAGCGATTCGCCGTCCTTGGTTGCGCCATGGACGACATGACGAGCGAACAGTTCCGCGCCAGGATGTCCGACGATATCAAGAAGTACCAGACGCGCGGCGACTTCGATCAAACGGTGTGGGACAAACTCTGCGCTCGGCTTCACTATGTTTCTGTCAAGTTTGAGGACGTGTCGGCATTTGAGCGACTGGCCGATGTCGCCCGTCAACTCGGCCAACAGTATGGAACCGACGACAATCTGCTCATCTATTATGCGGTGCCGCCGTGGGCCTTCGCGCCGATCTCCATCAATCTGCAGAAGGCCGGCTTCAAGGAAGGCACCGGCTGGCGGCGCATCATTGTGGAAAAACCGTTCGGCACCGACTTGGCCTCGGCACGCAAACTCAATGCAGACATCTTGAGCTTCTGGGACGAAAGCCAGATCTTCCGCGTCGATCATTATCTCGGCAAAGAGACGGTGCAGAACCTGCTCGCCTTTCGCTTTAGCAACGGCATCTACGAGCCGCTGTGGAGTAAGGGCAATATCGACCACATTCAATTCAATGTGTCTGAGGTTGTCGATGTCGAGGGCCGGGGCGCGTACTACGACGGGGCCGGCGTGCTGCGCGACATGATGCAGAATCATATGTTTCAGATGTTGGCGTATCTGTGCATGGAGCCGCCCGGCTCGTTTGCCGCCGAGGATGTCCGGACTGAGAAAGCCAAACTGTTGCAAGCCGTGCGCATCCTCCAAACGCATGAAGTGCCGCGTTACACCGTTCGCGGTCAGTACGGTCCATCGTGTGATGACGCCGGCAATGTCGTCAAGCCGGGCTACCGCAACGAGAAGGGCGTGAATCCCGACTCCAACACGGAGACGTTTGCCGCGTACAAAATGCTCATCGACAATTGGCGCTGGGAGGGAGTGCCCATTTATCTTCGCTCTGGCAAGGCGCTCTCAAAGCGCGGCACGGAGATCGTGGTGCGCTTCAAGAAGTCGCCCGTGGGGATCTTCCGCGGAACGCAGGTGGACAACGTCACCGCCAACCGGCTCATCTTTCACATTCAACCGCGGCAGGCCATCGAGACATCGTTCAACACCAAAGTCCCTGGACCGGTCATGCAATTGCAGACTGTGAATCAGCGCTTCGACTACGCTGAGTCGTTCCGCGCCGCCCGGGCCACCGGCTACGAGGTCATGATTTACAACTGCATTCAGGGCGACCCCACACTGTTCTCGCGCACCGACTTTGTGGAGGCCGCGTGGCGCGTCGCCCAACCGATCCTGGACTACTGGGCGGCCACACCGGCCAGCGAGTTCCCCAATTATCAGCGCGGTACCTGGGGCCCGAAAGAAGCCAACGAACTGATTGAGCGCGACGATCGCCGCTGGCTGGAAGTAGTGACGCCCGAAGTGCTGGAGCGGTGCGAACTGTTTCAGGGTTCCGACCTGATGTTTCTCCGCGCCGTGATCATGGCCCTACGGCCACGCGTTGTCGGGCCAGGCGAAATAATTATCCGCCAAGGCGATGTGGCCGAGGAAATGTATCTGTTGAATCGCGGCGAGGTCGAAGTCTATGATGTTGCCGGTAAGGTGTTGTCACGAATCAGCGATGGCGGTTTCTTCGGCGAAATTGGTTTGCTGCATTCGCAACCGCGCACTGCCACCGTCCGCGCGACAACGTTGTGTGATATGTTTGTGCTTCAGCGCCGTGACTTTCAACGCATCCTCCGCGAGCAACCGCAATTCGCGGCCGCCGTGCAACGGGTGGCCCAAGACCGGTACAACGTGAACGTCCCCGCCGAGCAACTTGTAGCTGCGAAATGACTGCGAGGGAAACGCCAATCGGCAATCGCACATCGGCGCATAGAATGTCGTCGCCCAACAGGAGGAAGCTATGCGCCGAAGAATTGCATTCGTGGCGGTACTCGCATTGTTGGTTGGCGTTTCAGCGCCGGCTCAGGAACCCAAGACCAAAGCCGCGACGGCGGTTGCGAAACCACCTGTAAATCTTGGCTTCGAAGATGGCGAACTGGGCAAACCTCCTACCGGCTGGTTCTTTCCGCCGGTGTGCGCCAGCGATGGCTACTCACTCGTACTGTCGAACGATAGGCCATTCGCTGGAAAGTCTTGCGCCTTGATCAGCCGAGTCGGTGACGGCGAACCCAAAGCATTCGGCAACATTCTCCAGTCGGTAGACGCCAAGGATTATCGCGGCAAGCGTGTCCGCTTCAAGGCTGCGGTGCGCGCGGATGTGAAGGGCGGGGGCAACCAGGCCCAGCTTTGGTTCCGCGTCGACCGGCCCAAAGATCAGGAGGGCTTTTTCGACAACATGGGTGATCGGCCAATCACCTCGAAGGAGTGGAAACACTATGAGATTATCGGCGACGTTGCTAATGACGCTGAGGACATCGTCTTCGGAATGTTTCTGCTTGGTAAAGGATCGGCTGCGATCGACGATGTGACGTTTGAGATCGTGGATCAATCGACCAAGCCAACGGTTTCAGCTCGGGCTGCGCTTCCGACTCCCGAACCCGGGCTGATGGAGGTGCGCATGGCGACCACCGTGACGCCACAGGGAACGGCTACTTCCGCGACTTACATGTATCCCCTGCCGCTGGCGTATCGCGATCAGGTGCCGCTGACGTTTCGGCTCAGTGTGGAACCTGCGGCTTGCGCGAAGTCTGTCGAAATCGTTGAAGGTCCGGGGCTTAACCAGATTCTCAAGCTGACATTGGACGACATCGACGATCACAAACAGATCAAGGTCGCCTACAGCGCCGTCATGCTGGTTGCTCCGACCAAATTCGATTCTGTACCGAAGTCGGTCAAGTTCCCCAAGGAATGGCCGGCCGATGCGAAGCCCTGGTTGGCGTCTACCTGGTGTTGCGACCACGAGAACGAACGCATCAAGTCGATGGCTGCCGAGATTCGCGGCGAATCAAATGATGTGATCGAGGTCATCACGAAGGCACTGGCGAGCGCCGGCAAAACCTTTGGCAAGGCGAAAGGCCGGGTTCAGAACCTCACTGCCATTGAGGCTCTGGATAAGCAAGGCTCCTGCACCAGTTGCGCAAACCTGGTGGCGGCGTTATTGCGCGGGGCCGGTGTGCCGGCACGAATTCTATCGGGTTATCCGCTGTGGAGTGGGCCACTCCAGACGCACTACATCGTCGAAGCTTATGTGCCCGACTATGGCTGGTATCCCGTGGAATCCACGATGTGCAAAGCGCCGTGGCCGAACTTTCAACAAGTCAACGTGAGCATTGTCCCCATCGACCATGAGAGCAAGGCGAAAGCCAAGCCCCGGAACCCGGCGGCTGGTGGCGTGCCATACATGTCGCTGAGCGAACTCGAAGATAATACCGTGACGGTCTTTTCAATGGGCACGCTCAAGGAGTACTGTGATCACGACTGCCGCATGGTCCGTCCGCTGAAGGCCAGTGACGGCGAGTGGGCGTCAGCCATGGCATGGGCAAGACCGCGCTGGGCCGCATGGCTGAAATCGAAACCCGCGCTGGCGGATGGCAAGATCACGTTTGGCCCCGATGCCGGCGAGATCAAGGCCAAGAACATCGCAGAGCTGCGCGGCGCAATCAAGTAACAATCAACATCACGGCTTGGCGTCTTTACCGACGCCAAGCACTTCCTTGGCTTTCTCGTAAAACGCTTCGCGCTTGGCGAGGCCGTTGTAACCGCCGTTGACGCGCTTGGTGATTTGCTTGAAGTCGCCGGCATCGGCGAGCGCGTTCAGACCGCGTGTTTCCCAAAACCAACCAGCCACCTGGCAGCCCACTTCTGGATCAGCGACACGTTCGGGGTTGTTCTCCAAATCGAGACCCAGCGCTTCGCCGGCCTTGCGATAGTTGGCACGGCCCGTGAGTTGTATTGGCCCGCGCCCCTTGAATCGCTTGCCGTCGCCTGGCTCGGTGTTGCCGAGCGACTTGCGGCCTTCATACGCTTCGCCGCTGGCAATCTCTTCCATGTATTTCAACTCGCCGCTTTCGTGAGCCAGTTGCGCCAGGAACGCGGCACGTCGCAACGGATTATCGATCTTGTGCTTCGCCAGCGCCCGATTGAGCGGCCCGAGAAACAGCGTGGC
>JANNLP010000289.1:0-2841 GCA_031396905.1 Gemmataceae bacterium | reverse complement strand
GTCACCCGATGGCAACACCGTGTACTTCTGCGATCAGCCTGGCGGCAAGATTCACCTCATGACGAAGAAGGCCGATCCAGCCAAAGACGCGGAGTAACATCATGCGAACGATGCGATATCTTGCAATTCTCGCCGTAGTTGGCTTCGCGGGGCTGTTGGCCGCGCGGCCTCTCAAGCGAGAGTTGACCATGATTGTCATGGACCCGCTGGCATTGCCGTTGAGTTGCCCATGCGTCAAGGGTTATGCCCAGCGCGACTACGAGAAGCTTGGGAGCTTCATGGAACAACGGCTGAGCAAATCGGTGACGGTCGCCTTTGCAGAATCTTTGGCCGGCGGGCTGAAGAAAGCGGATGGCAAGGCGGATATCGTCATCGGCAAGCATTCGATGGTGCTGCATGACGCCAAGGCCGCTGGCGTAAAGTTCTCGCCGGTCGGTTCGCTCACCGGTAAGGACGGCAAGACAACGATGACCGGGTTGATCGTTGTTCTCAAGGACGATGCCGCGAAGAGCATCGGCGATCTGAAGGGCCGCAAGATTCTCTACGGCGGAGCCGAATCGGAGGAAAAGCATGGCGCGATCATGAGGATGTTGAAGGGCCATCAGTTTGTGATTCCCGAAAAGCCGGAAACCTGTGCCGCCTGCGACGAAGGCGCGCTGAAGTTAATTGAGATGGCAAAGGCCGGCGAAAAAGGCGCGGCCGTGATCTCCAGCTACGCCAAGCCGCTGCTCGAAGGGTGCGGCACGATCGAAAAGGGCGCACTACGAGTCATCGCCGAGACCGAACCGATTCCCTTTGTCGTGGCGTTCACCAACGATGGCATGGCCGCCGACGTGAAGCAAGCCGTGGTCAAGTGCCTCATGTCCGTGAAGGACAATGCCCCGCTCATGACGGCGATTGAAACGAAGAGTGGCTTCGTCCGTTTCGACGAGCCAAAAAAAAAGTAGAGTCGGACAATACAGCGGCGGCCGATTGGACTGAGTGGCGCGGACAGCACCGTGCCGGTCGGACCAGTCGGCTGCCTTTGCGTTTGCCCGGTGCCGACAAGCTTCTTTGGCGCAAGCCGCTCCCCAGCAAAGGTCTGGGGGGTATCGCAGCGACAGACAAGTACGTCATCGTTTCCGCCCGTGATCTCGACGACACGCAAGACCTGTGGCGTTGCCTGGACGCCACGACCGGCACGACGCAATGGTCGGTCCGTTATCCCGCAACTGGTAGCCTCGATTTCGGCAATTCCCCGCGGGCCACGCCGCTGATTCATGATGCCGTGGTCTACTGTTACGGCGCATTCGGCCATTTGTACGCCATCGACTTACACACCGGCAAAGTCCTTTGGAAACGTGACACCCGCAAAGAGTTCGCCGTGCCGGACGACTTGCCGTGGGGCCTTTGCGGCTCACCGCTGATCGCCGGCGGCAAGCTCATCTTGTACATCGGCGGACCGAAAGCCGCGCTGGTTGCGTTCGCTCCCAAGACAGGCGACATCCTCTGGAAAGCGCCGGGCGCGAAACCGGCGTATGGATCGTTTCTCTCCGGCACCTTCGGCGGCGTCGAACAAGTCATCGGTTACGATGAAGCCACGCTCGGCGGTTGGGACGTGAATAACGGCCAACGTTTATGGACGCTGACACCCGACCGGCCCAAAGACTTCAACGTGCCGACGCCGCTCGCCTGGAATGGTCACATCATCGTCAGCACCGAAAACAATGCCACGCGCATGTACCGCTTTGCCGAACATGGCGCGCTCGATCCCAAACCCGTGGCGAGTTATGCCGAGCTAAGGCCCGACACGCACACTCCAGTGATCGTGGGCAACCGCCTCTTCGGCGTCCACGGCGGCTTGCATTGCTTGGATTTGTCCAATGGCTTGAAAGCAATTTGGCGGGGCGAAGATGATGCACTCGGACATTACACTACTGTGATCGCATCGCCAACCCGATTGCTGCTCATCACCATGCTCGGCGAGGCGCTGTTAGTCGATGCGTTGGCTAACGAATACAAGGTGCTGGACCGCAAAGCCCTCGTCGAAGACGAAGGCGGGCTGTATGGTCATCCAGCGATAGTCGGCGGCAAGTTGTATCTGCGCAGCGGAAATGCAGCCGTGTGCTTCGGGATGGAATGACAGCTCTCACACCATCCGCTCCGGCTCGCGGCCCGTCAGATCGGGCATCGCGGTGGCGATGTGGAATTGTTCGCCGGTGGCGTCGAACTTCAACACGGCGTCGGCGATGGCTTTCAAATCGGCGCGCACTTTCTCGATGCTTTGCACAGGGCCGGGGTCATCGTCCAGTCGGTTGAGCAAGGCACGCAATGTTGGCAAGGCATCGGCCGGGTCAAACCAGGATTCCTCGGGCAGTTCAAAGTCATCGGGGTTCAAGCCCTGATCACGGAAGTACTGGGCCACCGATGCGGGGTTGCTGCTGAAGAATGACTTCAGAGGTTCGACACCCATCTCCGTGGCGAACTCTTCAAGGTGGTATTGAGCGTACAGGAGTGCGCGACCGCCGTGCGGCACCGGGTGCGGTCCGCTCTCCTGCCCCTGCACGAACCAGCCTGTGCCCATGATGCCATTCTCCGTGACTTGAATAATTCTACCGAAAATGTGCGATCACCCTTCGGATCAAGCCATTGGCGCGGACGCTGGGCATCGAAACGGTGGTAGCGAACCGTGCCGCTGAAGATTGTCAAAAAATTGCTGGCCGGCGTACTTCCCGTCGCGCAGGATTTTATCGGAACGATTCCGCGCCAGACCGGAGAGGGTCGGCGCTGTCCACCTTGCAAGGATTGTCCCATGCGCAAACTGGTTTTACTGGCTGCCCTTGCCTCTGTGCTGCTGCCGTC
>JANNLP010000268.1:0-6043 GCA_031396905.1 Gemmataceae bacterium | reverse complement strand
GGCGATTCATAAAGAAATTTCTGCGCACACTCCTCGCACAAATGAACTTCGTCCACCTGCTTGGGTGCGAGCACCTCAGTGATATGCTGGGTGGCCGCTTTCGTGCATCTCTGGCACTTCATTCCGACGACCTCGACGAACGGCCTCGATCCGCTGGCATCATAACGCTATGGATTTGAGAGTCAAGCGTCGCCGTTATGCCGGCAATCGGCCTAGCGAACAATCACCGATCGGCGGTAACATCTTGTCGGGACGGAACCTACAACGCGGCTACCCGCCGCGCTACGAAGCACGGGATGGTCAATGCGGTTTTTGGTTTTTTTTGTCAATCTCGTCATAGCTACGGCATTGCCGACATTGCTTTTGAAACCGGCAGAGTCCACGAGCCATGCTGAGAGCCTTTACCGGGGCTGGCGCATCAACCGAGCTCGCACGATCGGCCAGCACTCCGGCGTGGATACGGTGATCGACGCCGGGCAGCCGTTTTCTCCGGAGCTCGAAACAACTGGAAGGTGGGCCGCTCTATGGGTGGGTAACGATTCCAGCAGGCCCGCGACACAGCGGTATGCGGAAAGCACCAAACTCGTCATCATTGCCATTCCCGTGTTAGCTTCCTGCTCGGCGTGGCTGGTACGTGGGGCAGCCCTCTTTGTGGCTCCGTGGCTTGTGACGGCCATTTGGCTGTTGAAGCCCAACGCCGAAGTGTTTAACACCGGTTTGATCGAGCTATCACTCTTCGGTTCGGTTGCCGGCCTGTACCTGGCGGGCTTGCGCCGCATGCACCGGGAGCCGGGGGTGTTGGGCTGGCTGGCCGTCGCCGGCAGTTCGTGCATTGGCTGGCAGTTGTTTCCATTGGTCTGGACGATGTTTTTTCTCCCGGCTACGGCGGCGTGGTTGATTGTTGCCTGGCGCCATACTTGGTCATGGCAGGGAGTGATTGTTCTGGCGGCGCTGGCCGGAGCCGTACCGTCTTTCGCGGGATGGCGTGAACTCTATCGTTTGCAGTCATTGACGTGGGAGCTGATACCGGCTGAGGCTCGGCAGCTGTGGTCTGCGCTGGGTGAATCTACCAACCGCGCATCGGCAATTATTGCGATTCATACCGCCATCGCAGTGATTCCCCTGCTCCGGTTCCGGCAGTTGCGTCAAGCGGGCATCGCGCTGGTCGCGGCAGGTTTGTCACTGGGACTATTGGCCACGCTACAACCCAGTGCGATGCAATGGGACCTCTCACAAGTCCGGCGCCTTTTTACCCCCCCTGCCCTGCCCCGGGAAAGTCAGCCGTGGATTGCAGAACTTGCTAACCGTGTTGATGACACCGCTCGCATTCTCTGTGAGGCACCCGATGGCGATACTGCCGCGACTTTTGACAGTTACTCGCTCGCTCTACAAACAACTGCCCCAGTGTTGGTCGGCGTTCGCTCCGAAGCTGATGCTGTTCCGTGGTCTTTCGCCGGCGGTCGCTTAAACGGCCGCTCACTTACCGACTGGAGCGACGATGAGATGACGCGCTTCCTGTCGCGCTGGAACGTGGGATGGTCGATAACATGTAGTCCGGCCGCAGCCGCGCGATTGGAACGCTATCCTGCGGCGGTAAGGTTACCCATCGAAGGCATGCCTGACGGCGTCGTCGCCTTTGCCTTTGATCGCAAGCACCGCTATGTGCTGAAAGGTGCCGCACAGTGGGCGGTTGATCCAGACGGCGGAATTAGGTTGACGGATGTGATTCCCGAAGCGGGCGAAATCGTTTTGAGCCTGCGCTATCACTGTGCATGGAGAATTTCGCCATCGACCGCCATACTTGATCTGGAAGTTGACCCGTATGACACCTGGCCGATTGTGCGTATACGCATGAACGGGCCGCTTGATGGACTATCGTTAGGATGCGAGCGCCACTGAATCCGCCTCCAGATGCTTCACATACACCACGCCTTCATCGACCGGATGGAAGGCCATCGTATCCAATAATCGCCGCGCCCCAACATTACACGCCGGCACCTGGCACTCGCAGATACCGAAATACTGTTCCTGCAAATAGCGCAACAAATGGGCAAGAAAGTAACGGCCGACGCCCTCGCGGCGCAAATCCTCGCGAATGTTCATCTCCATGATGCCCGCCGCCGGGCTGTTCCAGCGGTAGCTGAATCCTTCCATTTCCCACACCAATGCCCGACCTACGCTCTGCCGCGTGGCCCTATCTTCCACTCGCAGTTCCACTGGTTCGACAGGACCGAGGACGCTCTCCTGCCACCAGGAACCTAAGCCAGTTCGCGGCTGGATGGTGACGTCGAATCGTTTGCGTAATACAGGGAACCTTGCATCCGACACGGCAATGGGTTGCTCGAGTCGCCGCTGCAAGACGATATGGCGTTCCTGCTCGACATATCCATGCTTGACGAAGAATTTCCCCATCAGGGGATCGCTGAGCAACACGCCGGGCGCATCGCTGCCGCCATAAAGACCGAAGTAGTAAGGATTATTCGGTCGAGCCGGCCCCGCCTGTATCTTCTCAGCCCCTTGGGATCGCAAATACTCTTCGCAAAGCCGGAGCAACTCGTTCCCGACTCCGCGCTGACGAAAGCCAGGTCGTGTTGCCATTAGTGAGATGACACCGAGCCGGCGATCGACATCGTTCTGTTCGGAGTTGGGGCCAAAGCCGGCATGAATGAAGCCTAGCGGTGTTGTGTCGTCAAACGCCAGGATCATTCCCTTGGGATCAAAATAGGGTTTGCCGAAGACACCGCGTTCTAAAGCGCCGACGATGCGCAGCGCATAGGCGCCGCGCCCGGTCAGGCATTCGTTCCAAATCGCCGCGACCACAGGCGGATCCGTATTTCGAAAAGAGCGATAGTGAATCACCCGGCGCAGCCCCTTCCAATAGGAACGCAAGAATGCGCAAGTCTATCTTGCCGATTCGGTATCGCAAGCACAATTGGGCATCTAAGGAGCGGCGTCGTAAATGATTTCGCACAATTGACCGAGTACAGCGCCCTCACGGGCCGGCGTCACGCCAGGTGGCAGCGGTACATCGTTGACGAACATTGCAAAAATGAGGGTCTTGCCGTTTTTAGCGGTCATCACACCGGCTATCGCTTTGCTCCGCAACAGTAGTCGTCCATTGACATGATCCATCCAAAACAAGGTCCCAGTCTTGCCGCGAACTTGCCCTTTGGCCGGGCTATCCGACTTTACGACTGTGGCCAATGTGCCATCGACACCAAGAATCGGCAACCCGTCCACAATGGCCGCGAACTTCGGTTGGCCGCGCAGCTTTTGCAGTAGACTCACCGTAGCTCGCGGCGTCGTCGAATCTGCGGGTGCGCCCCCTGCCCCGCCAGCGAACGCGACCGCGTTTGTCTCGACACCAAGTTCACGCAGAAACTTGCCTTCAATGGCCAGGCCTTCCGCAGCCGTGCGATTGCCGGCTTTGGCTGCGATCAAACTGGGAAGAGTGCTGGCGTAGAGATTGTGCGACACTTTGAGCGTGACCTTAATCAACTCAGAAAGCGGTGGCGACGAATATAGTGCCAATTCATGATCAGAGGTCCGAAGGCTCATCGGCAGTGCTTGATTAGTAGCCAAAGAACTCGCTGCAACGACGACTCCTTCCCGCTCCAGGCATTCGATGAATAACGACCGGGCAAAAGCTGCCGGGTCTTGCACGGGAATGATGCGAACATGGGTAGCGTTGTTCGCGGGAATGGTGCCGCGCAATGTATAACGCCACGGCCCCACAGTCGTGACCGTGACACGGGGTTTGTCGCCGGCAACTGTGATACGCGAATCAACCTGAACGAACTTGGCTTCGGGCCGGGTGCGAACGTCAGCCTTGTTGTCTTTCGCCCTGATGACGAAATCGATGACGTTGTCATTGACGACAATGGGTGTGACGACATCCGGCCCACTACCACTGGATCGTGCCGTGTCGAACAACCGATCATCAATTAATACATCGCCACGAATCTCGTCGACGCCAGCTTTCTTGACTTGCCGCGCCAAGGCGGTCAAACCTGCGAGCGGATCGGTGTCGGTCACACCTGCCGTCGTTGAAGTTGCATCAGCATAGGTATGGTCGCCATTGACAAAAGCCATGGTGCCACCGACTTTGGTGCGTCCGCCCATGGTCGGATCGCCGCTGGCGATCAGCACAATACTCCCATCGAGAATCCCATTCGCTGGCGCGTTACTGGCGACAACACGGGTCTTGAATCGATAATCGCCGCCCAATTCAGCCAGTGCTGCGGCACATGAATACAGCTTGGTCGTGGACGCCGGCACGAAAAGCTGATCTGGGTTGCGTTCGAAGACAACTGCGCCGTCCGCCGCATCCACGACCAGGATGCCCCAACGCCCGTGTTTATAGTCGGACCGATCCGTGATCGCGGCGATCCGTTCCGACAATGTCTGCGACCATCCCGGTGCTACCATTGCCAACCAAATGATAACAACAAGTAAACGCATCAAACGCTCCTTGACATTGCTTGGCCGAAGTGCGGTAGCGGACGTAAGTTGTTCAACAACTCATCGTGGAGATCGATCATGATCCGCAAATGGCCGCTCATTACTTTAGTATTGGTTCTTGTAGGTACCACGCAAGTCTATCCACAGCGACCACCACGAGGGAAAGCGGATACCGCCGCCCAACCCGAGGGCCCCTCCCCTGCCCTGCCACGCGGCTTGCGACCGAAAGCGTTCGCCCTGCTCAACGCCAAAGTCATGATCGCGCCGGGTGAAACGCTCGATAAAGCCAACATTATTGTTCGCGACGGCTTTATCACGGGTGTTGGTCCGGATGTCGCGGTGCCGCCGGATGCGATCAAGATTGACATCGCCGGTAAGACGGTGTGCGCCGGGTTCATTGATGCCTTGGGATCGTGGGGATACGATGCTGCGGTGCGGCGTTCGACCGCCGGTCCACCAGCCGCCGAAGATTTGGCCAGCGAGCCGCTCGTCGCCACTAAGCCGGACAATCGCAAAGGCGTGACGCCCGAGTTTTCAGTCAGCGGCGCGCTGAAGATTGACGAAGAAACCGCCGACAGTTGGCGTCGCGCTGGAGTCACCGCGCATGTCGTGGCCCCGGAAGGCGGCATCGTGGTTGGCCAATCCGCGATTGTCAGCCTCAGCGGCGCACCGCCGCGTGAGTCGGTGTTGTTGCCGACGTTTGCTCAGCACATCGCTTTTCGCTCGCCACCCGGCAATGAGTATCCTCGTGTATTGCTCGGTGTCTTTGCCCACGCGCGGCAACTGTTTCTCGATGGCCAACATTACCGTCGGATGAAAGATGCACCGGCCAACACCGGCCGACGCCTACCGTTTGATCCGGCGCTGGAAGCCGTCGGGCCGCTGCTGGAGCGCAAACAACTTGTGCTGTTTGAGGCCGACACCCGGGATGAGATTCATCGCGCACTGGACTTCGCGGCCGAGTTTAACCTACGGCCCGCGATTTATGGCGGTCGCCAAGCCTGGCGGGCCATTGACCGGTTGAAAAAGGAAAACGTCCCGCTCGTGTTGCGCGTAAACCTCAGCGAGCCCAATGAAGATCGCGAAAAAGATCTGCCCACACGCGCGGCTCTGGAACGCAACCGTGTCCGCTACGACGAACGGCTCAACGCCAAGAAACTGGCCGAAGCCGAAATTAACTTCGCCATTGGTTCAATGGGCTCGACCGAGAAGCCGAGCGAGTTGTTTCGCACGACGTTGCGACAGTGGATCGACGCCGGCTTGACGCCGGACAAAGCCCTGGCCGCACTAACGACCGTGCCCGCTAAGTTGCTCGGGTTGGAACGCACGTTGGGCAGCGTCAAATCAGGATTCGCGGCGCACTTGCTCGTCTGCGATGGTGATCCACTCGCTGCGAAGGTACGGATTCGTCACGTGTTCTCCGACGGTGTCCGATTCGATTTCGAAGCCGACGATGACAAGAAACCGGGCGGTCCGAAAGACAAGGACAAGGAGATCGCGAAGCTGCCGAAGCCCCCTGCCCTTCCGGACACCTTTGTCGGCCCGTGGTCGCCGGCCGATTTGGACACGGAGGTCGACTCCG
>JANNLP010000204.1:0-2350 GCA_031396905.1 Gemmataceae bacterium | reverse complement strand
CGGCATGCACCTAATGGCGCAACTCTACGGTAATAACAAGCTTGAAATCTACGACTACCCCGGCGCTTACACCACACTCGGTGCCCGAGTCAGCGGCAACGGCAACGGCGTCGTGTTCTGGACCGATGCCAATCTATCGGCGCTGACTGGCGTGCCGGATGCCAACGGCGCATCCGACGTGTTCATGTATGACGTCGCATCCAACAAGGTCCAGGCCGGCAGCGTCAATGACGCCAAGACTGGCATGGGTAATGGAGCGACGCCCAGCACACCGCTCAATGCTGTGGCCGTGGATAACGACAATACCGAGATCGTTTTCTGTAGCAACGCAACGGATTTGCTGCCGGGCGCGCCTCAGCCAAGCAACAGCGGGCTGTACCGGGCCGAGGTTGTTCCATCGTTTTGGCTTCTCACCCGGATCGACAAGCTGCCCGGTGGCGGCTACGGCGGCGACAACCACGAGCCGGCGATCAGCCCGGACGGCCGGTTCATCGGCTTCACCAGCAAGACCAACTACGCCTTGGGCGGCGTGCTGCCGCAAGCTCAGGCATGGGTCTACGACGCGGTGTTTGACCTTATGACCAACGTGAGTGTGGATTCGTCGGGCCAACCGGGCACTAGCCCCGCGACTCGTCCCTACTTCGCCGACAACGGCCGGCAGGTCTTGTTCCAAACCCTGTCCAAGTTGACGAGCAACGACTCCAACAACTTCGTGGACGTCTACGGTTCCGTTGGCCATTTGTCGCTGAGCTACACGGCGCCAAGCGGCAACGGGGCCGATGAAATCTCAACGAGTGTCACCGCACCGCTCGGCGGGCGGAGCTTCGGCACTTACGTGAAGATTGGCGGCACCCCGACGTTGGTCGCGAGCCGACCGCTCGGTGCGACCCGGCATGTCTTCATCAACGGCGCCGCTGGCGAAGACGACACACTCACCGTAGATTTCGGCAGCGGCATGGCCGGCGTGAGCAGCCTGTTCTTCAACGGCGGCACTGGCGCTGGCACGGACAAGACGTACGTCACTGGCGGCAAGACTGATTACGCCACCACGTACCTTTTGCCACAGAACGGCTCGACGGCGGAAAACGTCGAAATTCACAACGGCGTGTTTGCGTGCCGGCTCATGGAAGAAGAGGGCATTTACTACACCGTAGGTGCCACCGCCCTGGCGGTCGTTGATTTGACGACGGATGCGACGATGACCGTCGGCGACACCGGCATCCCCAACGACGGCATGGTTCGAGTGACTCGATTCGCGCCATACACCATTGACTTGAACGTCACCGATGCGGACTCGATCGATTTCATCATGACGTCCGGCAACGACACCGTCGTTATTGGTGGAACCATGGGTAGCGATAACATATCGGTGAATACCTACGGTTTGGCTGGCGACGACGTGATCGACGCGTCGGCGATGACCCGGCCAGTGACTCTCATCGGCGGCAGCGGCAGCGACACGCTGACCGGCGGCTCCAAAAACGATTCGCTCGATGCCGACTTTGGCGCCGACATGCTCAACGGCGGCCCCGGCGACGACCGCTATTATGTGATCAGGCTGGACAACGAAGTCCTCGAGCCCTTCCGCATCACCGACCCCGGCGGCCGCGACACGCTCGATTTCAGCGCGGCTAACTTCGGCGTGACCATTGACATACGGTCGAACGCGCAACAGATTATTAACGGCCTCAACGGCAAGGTGCAGCTGGCCGGCCAGTTCGAACGCTACATCGGCAGCGGCTTCAATGATCACGTCACTGTCGGATACTCGTCCGGATTGCTCTTCGATGTCTTCGGCGAATTGGAAATCCCCAGCGGGGCCGACACGTTTACCTTTGACGCCAACGGCAAGTCAGCGACGGCCGGACTCACGACTATTACCTGCGACGGCCAGCTTGCGGCCAACTTCGACGGGATCGAAGCGGTGAACCTGATCAACGTCGCACCACCGAAGGTGCAGGCGGTCACCATCAACAAGGGTCAATCGCAACGGTCGCGGGTCACGTCGGTTGAGTTGACCTTTGATCAGCACCTGACCATATCGTTTTCGCTGGCCGACGCCTTCGTTCTTACCCGACAGGGTGACGGAAAACAGCCAACGCTCGTCACATCCGTGAACGATTCCGGCGCGACCACGGTGGTGACGCTGACATTCCTCGGCACCAACGCCGTGGATTACGGCTCGCTGGCCGTTGGCATTGAACACTTTGGACGCGTCAATCGAGAGCGTGTAGCGGCCGTCGGCCAGCGAGCCGTAATCCACGGCGTTGGTGCCGAGGAATGTCAGCGTCACCACCGTGGTCGCGCCGGAATCATCCACAGATGTGACGAGCGTTGGCTGTTTGCCGTC
>JANNLP010000185.1:0-1634 GCA_031396905.1 Gemmataceae bacterium | reverse complement strand
GGGCATGCCGTGTTGAAACGCTGTCGTCATGAGAATCTGCCCGAGGGCGGCGAATACACGGCATGCCCGACCGGCTGTCCGTGATTGGCCTGAGTCAATCAGTTTTCGCCCTTGGCTACGATTTGTTGCTGTGGAATCACCCCGTGGACGCCTGGCTCATTGGCGGCATGATCGCCGTGCTGGCTCCTGGAGCGTGGTTGGTAGTCCGCCGGCATCGGCGCATTAAGCCTGAAACAACCTTATGATGCCAGCCGTCGATTCGGCCTTTGCGTTTTCGGCCGCACGCCCGGGTCGTGCACGGTCACCGTCTTGTAGCCACGATACATGAGCATGGCCTTGCGGTAACCCGGCAGGCGGAGCTTGAGTTTGCCTTCGCCACTCAATTCCATGATGGCCGCGGCCCACAGCAACAGTGCGCCGAACGCGGCGAGGCCGACATCCCGCGCCACTTCCAGGCCGGGAATGCGTGGCAACAACTGGGTGAAGAAGACAATGACAAGTGCGCCCGCCAATGCGGGGCGGACACGCTGGCCATTGACCAAGTGCGCTGCGATAAGTGACACCACTAGTGGAATCAGCAACACAAAATAATGCAGGTGACACACCGGGCTGGAGAGCAGCATCGGTACGAATAATCCGGTGATGGCAAGCGCTTCGCGCTGCGGTTCTTTCAGGTTGGAGCGTGAACCGGCTACCAACGTCACAATCGTCAGCAGTCCGCCAAGAAAGACATGGAGGATGCGCGTTGATGCGTCAGCGGTCGTGGGGCGGGTGGCCCGGTCAGCATGGCGAATGTTGTGGATTGCGCCCTGGAACGATTGGTTGTCCGTCGCAGTCATACCGAGCAGTTCTTTACCGCGATCCGATTCCGTTCCGTCAGAAACGGCCGGATGCAGAATTAGATTGGCCCACTCACCATAAAGTTGCGCTGTGCGCGTCGGCCCAATGACGGCGGCCGGCAGCACGAACAAGCCGACGAACAAACCCACGGCCGTTCCCGCAACCCAGCGATAATCGCGCTTCCAAAGCGGATACACCAGCAAGAATATCGGAATGACTTTGATGCACGCCGCGCCGGCGAGCAACGTGCCGGCGACGAATCGACTGCCGGATACGGCGCTGACGACCATGCCGGTCAACAAGATCAGGACAAGTTCATTCACCTGGCCGCGACCCAGCGAACTTCCCAACGCGGCAAGCAACACCCAAATCGGCGCATGAAGCAACCAGCGGCGATATCGGCCATTGCGATGCACCGCGTCACAGCCGATGCGGCCGGCCAACCACGGCGACGCCGCCACGGCAAAAACCACGCCGACGATGTACCACATCACCACCACGGTGCCGAACGGGACCAGTGCCTTCGCGTCGGTTTCTACCGGTGGTTGTGCGAATGGCACCAGCATCGTCGCCAGCAACGGCGGGTAATGGTAATGCCAGCCATGTTCATCGGTGACGCGGTAAAGGTCTTCGCCTTCACGCACCGCCCAGGCTGCGCGAAGATACACAGTCAGGTCGGTTTTCCGTGTCTGCTGCATAGCGCTGCGAGCAAAAGTGATGACGCCGAAAACGACAAAAATAATAGTGAGCAGCAGCGCGCTCCAGCGCGCAAAACGATCCGTGCGCAGGCCCAT
>JANNLP010000150.1:0-1701 GCA_031396905.1 Gemmataceae bacterium | reverse complement strand
CGCCCTCGCGGCGAGGCGGTGATGATGTGTACCGGATCATGATTGTCTCCTCCGACGCGGGCGTTATGGATGCGGGCGGATGATGCTTCGTTCAGGTCGCGTTCGTCGGGGTGTTGTGACGACGCGCTGAGCCGCAAGCGGCTAGAGGTCCTGGACCACGGTCACTTGCCGGGTCTGTTGAGTTTTTGAGTCCCACACGCGGATACGGATCTGGATCGCCTTGACGCGGATGCGCAGGGGGATGGTGACGACCGGATCGCCGGCCGTGTTGCTGAGCTCGTAGTTGCTGTTCCAAAGGGAATAGCGAACCGGACTCGTCAAGTTCGGGTCGATGTAATCTTCGCCGCGCCAAGTATCGAAGACGCGGGCACCAAGGTTAGTGAGAACCGTGTTGCCACTCGTGGAGCCTGCGAGTTGTAGAGGCAAGTTGTCAAACGGGTAATCCGGATTGGGTGGATCGCCGGCAGCGGCCGGCGTGAACGCCTTTGGCTTGATGATGCCGTTGGCCGTGCGAATGAGCCGCTGGTCCGCGGTGACATCCCACGTTGCCTTGATCTCGAACGACAGAACGTTTTCCAGCAGGATATCATCGCCGCCAGGGCTGGCCGCGCCGCCGGTCACGGTTTGATTCGGGTTATCGTCGAACAGGGAGCGATAGAAAACGTTGTTGAAAACGCCGGCCGGTTCCGGTGCGCCGGGCATCAGATTTCCTGGGGGTAGCGGCTTCATGCCCAACCGCCGCAATGGTGCCGTCACATCGGCCGGTGTGTTGAAATAAGTGAAGCCACCAAGTGGTTCGTATAGGCTGACATCCGACAACTGCTGCGGAGCGTTTGTCGAATTGGGAATTCTCGCATTGGTGCTATTCGCAACCGATGACGGAATGTCCAGCAACACCCGACGGCGACGATACAGAGTATAGAGCGGGGCTGAACCAGCCAGTTGGTTCGATGGCCGGAGGAAATACGCGACTTCCATCCATGGTGAGTAGATCAGGCCATCATTATTCAGATAATCGGGCCGCGACATCACCGGCATAATGGAAGCCAATACGGTTGCCGGGATCGGGGCCACGGATAGCGATCGTGTAGACGAAAAAGAATCGCGGCCGGTGCCTTGCGCGCTATTTGGTTCGACACGCACCGTGAAATGCAGAGAGTGACGCGTGGCGACAGTTGATGTCAGTTGATCGCCATCGATACCTTCCACCGTGCTGTATAGCCACGGCAGAATTGGCAACCCTGTGTTCGGGTCCAATTCGGGCAACTGGGTAATTCGGAAAAAGCCTTTCGCGGGTGGCGTCCAGTCGTACAAGTCCAGGCGCTGCTGGCTGAGGTTGGGGCCGCGCAGGCCGTCGGTCTCGCGGCCAAAGTGCGGGGCGGCCAGGTCGCGACGCAGTGCGGCGACTGCATGACGCGCCTCATCCTGCAGGTGGCCTGCTCCGCGCAGGGCGCGCAATGCACCGATGCCGGTGGTGAACACGGTGGTGATGATCAACAGCACGAAAATGATCAGCGCGGTCGAGACGAGCATCTCGACCAGGGTGAACCCCCCGCGGCGTCGGTATGCAGTGGTGTGTCGTGCCATGTTTCGTCTTCCGTTTTGGGCGTTGCATCCGCAATTGCGATGTAACATTGCAACTGCACGTTCCGGTGGGTCTCGCAGACTCGACCCACCCTACAAGATTCCGGAGGCCTGTTT
>JANNLP010000133.1:0-3797 GCA_031396905.1 Gemmataceae bacterium | reverse complement strand
CAAAGAGGTCCGGAAAGGGTGACGGCCCTATTGTGTTACCATACGGCGACATTGTATTTTGAAGCTGGCCTGGCAGGGGCGGCGCTGTTGCCACAAAAACAGGAAACCAATTATCGCGGTCCTTCGGCGGAAGGTCCGCCTTCGGATCGTCGTAAGTCACGGCACCCTGGCTTACTGTCATGCGAACCTGCACTGAGGGATCGAGCGGGTTGCCGGCGAATACCACCAGGTCGGCAATTCGACCCACCGCAAGCGTGCCCAACTTGTCGCCCGCGCCGAGAAGTTCGGCTGCGTCGCGGGTCACGGATTGCAATACTCGGTCACTCGGATAGCCATGAGCAACGGCCGTGGCGGCGTGCATGCGTAGCCACGACGTGGCACGCGGATCATCGCCGAACGTGGCGATAACGAACTTGCGGCCATCAAGAGCCAGTCTGCGCAACTTTTCCGCCCGCTTGCCGCCGACTAGTCGGGGGTCGATCACGACCGTGTTGTTGGCGTTCGTTATCAGTTCTTCTGGCAGCGATTTCACGCGGTCGAGTCGCTCGTACACAAGGCGAACGCCTAAGTCAGCCAGTTTCAGCGAATTGCGCACATCGTCTTCGTGGCCGACTTCGAGCCGGGCGGGAAGCTCCTTCTTCATCGCGCGAAGCAGCAGTTCCTTGCCAGCATCTTTCTGTGGCGGCTTGCTCTCGCCGTATTTCTTGGCGGCATCGAATTGGCCGCGCAATGATTCGTATTGAGCATATCGAGTCAATGCGTTGGAACTTGGAGCGGCGGTGGGAGCCTGAGCGGGCGGCGCGGGAAGACCTAACCTTGCGAAGATCTCGGCAAGTGGGTTAACCGTCGGCGCTTGTGTCGCGCCGGCAACACCAATAGCAGCTTGCACACCGGCCGGATGACGGATCACCAGTTCTTCCACCGTGACGGTTGGCCCGACTCGCAGCACGGCACCACCACCGCCGAGGTTGCCGCAGTTGTGAGGTTGCACGTAGACGGCGGTCACGCCCTGTCGAGCGGCATCGCGCCAATCATCGGCAAAGGGATCGATGCCATCAATCATGTTGAGCGAGGCATCACGACCACCTTCACGTGCCGTACTGGCATTCAGCCACAAGACGCTCCGCGCGTCAATCAATCCCGGTGTGATCACGTGATTCGCGACATCAATTCGTCGGGCATCGGCGGGCGGCGTGATGTTCGCGCCCATTGCCACGATTTGTCGATCTTTGATGACGATGGTGCCGACGAAGTCGCCGGCATCGGTCTGCGTGCGGATCATCGCGCCGACAAGCGCGATTGGTTCTGGCGCGGGAGCTGGCGCAACGGCATCCGTGTCGGCCGATAAGTTGCCGCCGACATAGAGGACAACCAAAGTTATCGAGACAAATCCAGTCAACCAATAACGGGTCTTGGCGCGGGTTCCATCGCTGCGCATACGCACCCCCGGGTTACGCAAACGTCACATAGTCACAACTACCCAGAGTGCGGGTGATAAACAAGCGAAGTGGCGATGAGTGTCGGCATTTTAATGATTAGCATGCCCGCAGGATCGGCGTCGTTAGCCGGATGTGCATATTGTGCTGGCGCATGACGACACATGCCGAACGCATTGTCGTAGCCGCATTCGCCAGAATGCGGATTGAGTCGCCGGCCGCGGGCCGCATTCTGGCGAATGCGGCTACGGTTATCACGGCATCACCGGTTCCGCCATCGGTACGGGTTGCGGATTTGTAGGCTGAAGCGGTGGAGCCGCCTCCCGGATGGTCGCGCCGTGTTCCTCACTCAACACCAAGACCGCGAAGCGCTGAACCGGTACTCGTTCGGGTGTACTCACGGATGCATAGTCGAAGCGGCCACGTAGGTCGGTGTAGCCGTCCTTGTAGAACTTGACCTGGCCATCGGCCGTTCGCACGTACGTCTTCACGTACACCTTGGCGAGTGCTTTGCCGGTGGCCGCTTCGGTGACGCGAAGTTGGCCAAAGTTTTCGGTCATCTTCACATCCATGGCGTTGGCGTAGTACGGTTGCGAGCGTGTCTTGCCCGCCGCGGTGATCTCGACCAGCACATTGCGCTTAACGAGATTCTCGGGCAGTGGTACGGCGAGCTTGTTCTGCCCGGCCGCCAGCTTTACCTCATGGGTGCTGTTCGGCTTGATGAATGCGAATTGGCCGCCGGTCTGCTGCACGAACGGGTTGCGGCTGAAGAGCAGTTCCACGTCCATGAGGTAATAGTTCACGCGGACGGTTTCGATATTCTGCCACGTGAGTTGCAGTGTCTTGCCTTCGACGGCGAAGTCGAAGCTCGGCTCCTTGGCGGCGGCCTGGCCCTGCCGCTGGTTGCGGTCGTCGGCATCCACGGCCTTCACGACTTTGCCTTCAATCTCGTCGAGCTGCGTAGCAATGTTGGCGAATGCGTTGCGCCAGCGGTCCACGGGATGGTTGGCGTATTTGATGGCGACGGCCCGGGCCTTGTCCGGTTGTTCGTTGAACATGTCGAGATAGGCGGAGCAATAGTCGTATTGCAGGCGGGTTGCGGTGTTCTCGGCATTCACGGTGGCAAAAGTCGCCAGGGCTTCGTCGATGCGATCCTGGAGCAACAGATAGTAGGTGACTGCCAGCCGGTCGTCGTCGCTGAGTTGCGGGCGATGGCCGAGCAGGTCCATGAAGCGGTGATATTGCTCGCTGATGCGGGCATTGACGATCTGCCGGCGATGACCCAGCGAATGAGCGCGGGCATTGACCAACGGCTTGTATTCGAGATGCTCGTAGGTGTGCCGCTTCACCGGATCGATGGTCAAGAGCGGACTGACAATCGGGCCGCCGCATTCGCCGGCGATTTGATCGGAATGCTGCAAGAACTCGCGGGCGGCCGGCACGGCGTTGTGGTAGACAGCATATGCCCAAAGGGTCGGGTGGTAGACGTGTCGATCTTGCAGCAACAGCGTCACTGCATTGAAGAAGCCGGCTTCCTTCATGCGGAAGGCGATCATCTCCAGATTGAGGGCGCTGGTGTTTTCGCGGCCGAGCATGGCCAGCACTTGCTCGTTGGTGCCATTCTGCGATACGTACTCCCATGATTCGGCATCGACTTTGGTCGGCTTGGCGACGACGTCGAACGTGACTGGTGGTGTCGATGCGACCAACGTTTCGTTCTTGGCGACGTGCACCGGGAAGTGGGCGAACTTCCCGGGCGCGGGGAAATAAAAGAGGTAATCAATGGTCTGCGTGCGGTATGGTTCGAGATCAACCGACACGCACTTTGTGAACTGGCCGTTGGCCACGGGCACCGCGCCTACGGGAATTTGAATCAACACCGACAATCGTTGCCGGGCGGCGCTGGGATTGGTGACGACGACCTGACAGCCGTAGACCGTGTGGACGACGAACTCGCCGGTGATGAACTTGTCGATCTTGTCGCCATTCTCTTCGCGGTAGCGGTCACCGTGGCGATAGAAATTCTGACTGACGAGCACCGGCGACTTGTCGCCGGCCGGGGCGGCAGGCCGCACTTCTTCATGGAAGGCGATCACCGGCCCGGCTGGCGTGATCGTCATCTTCGCGCCATCGAACTTGACATCGTGCTTGCCGGCAACGAATGGCAGATCGACCACCGCCAGCGCGAACATGATCTCGGTAAAGTTGCGCGAGGCATCAGCGAGGTTCTTGGTCAGGAACGGTCCATTGCCGTTGTGCTTGGCATAGTCGAGCCAGAATGGGCTGACGCCGATCAACTCGGCTAACTGCTGTTGGATCGGCAACTTAAAGTAATTATTCTCGGCCCACTCCTGCGTGGCT
>JANNLP010000130.1:0-16181 GCA_031396905.1 Gemmataceae bacterium | reverse complement strand
TCCAGCAGCGAAAGACGGTAACCGATCAACATCAACAGACCTGTCGCCCCGAATGCCAGGATGTAACCCTGTGTCCCCAGATCAAAATGGCTCAGCAACTGCCAGAACGCAGCGCAGGTCATCAGCAACGAATTGTCGTGTCACTTTCGGGTCCGGGCGTGCAATTCTTGCTGTGGGGCTTCATGTACTGGATGCGGACATACATCGTTCAGGAGAAAATCGTCGAATGGCCACGGCTGGTGATCTTTGCCTGGGGTACGATGGAGTGGATCAACCTTTTCTGGCCGCTATTCAACCTACTTCCGGTTTGGCCGCTCGACGGTGGTATGGTCACCCGCGAGATTTGTGAATGGGTATCACCGACCAACGGAACGCGAACTTCATTGGGCATATCGATGGTCGCAGCGGGCATTGTGGCAGTCAACTCGCTGTTAGCCATGAACAACCAAAGCCACATTCCATATCTTCCGTCAGGCGGGATGTACACCGTTTTGTTCTTCGCCATGCTGGTGTTTGAAAGCTACCAGTTGCTGAAGCTCTACCGCAATCCGTGGGACGACGATCGGCAGCCGTGGGAACGGTGACATTATCGCGCGTCCCATTTCTCTTCGGCGGAACTGCGCCTGACATAATATGGTTCAAGCGTAAATGGATCGTCGAAGCGACTGGCGAGAATTCGCGCTTGCGCAACCTTGGCGAGTCGGGGTTGCACTTCGAGCAGTCGTGAATTGACCGATAGGTACGAGCGCAAGCGGTCGCCGATGGCGATGACTGCGGTGCCGACGCACTCATTGGCTAATTGCTCGCGCGGAATCGTGCGGAGTGGCTTTCGGACAAGTTCGCCGTTTGCGAATTCGTAGCCAACGATGTTCGCGGTTTGCAGCTGGCCTTCGATGATGACCGCGAATGTGGAACACGTTTGCGGTTCCACACCCGCTGCCCACGTGTCGAAGCAATCGACGCCGATTAGCTTCTGGCCATCGACGTATGCCAAGGCCTTCGCGGTTGCCAGGCCGACTCGAATGCCGGTGAAGCTGCCAGGGCCAATGTTAATCGCGATGGCATTGATGTCTTGTGTCGTCATGGAACAGGCGGCCAACAAGTGCTTCAACCGCCCGGTCAATAGTTGAACATGCCGAACCACGCCGAAAGTCTCGGCGGCCATCAGCGACGAGCCGGACCACATCTCAATGGTGGCTTGCGGGCCACTGGTGTCGATGGTCAGCAGTCGCGGCGATGAAATATCCATGCATTCCACGGTTGACGGAGTCGGATGTCAGCTTAAGATGGGCGGTTTGCCATCGTTCAGGGATTATCTTCTTATGTCCAGCGGAAAAGTCACTGTTTTCACGGATGGAGCGTCGCGTGGCAATCCCGGACCGGCGGCCGCTTCGTTTGTAATTCTTCATGATGACGTACCGATTGTGGAATATGCCGAACAGATTGGAAACAGAACCAACAATTATGCTGAGTATACCGCAATGATCCGCGCACTTGAGTGCTGCCGGCGCATGGGCGTGAGCAAGTTGCGGCTGCACAGCGATTCAGAGTTGATGGTCAAGCAGATGCGCGGCGAATACAAGGTGAAACACGCCGACATCATACCGCTGCATGATCGGGCCAGTGATCTCGTGGCTGCTATCGGGCGCGTCGAATTTGTGTATGTTCCACGCAAGGAGAATGCCGCGGCGGATCGGCTGGGCAATGCGGCCCTGGATGGCAAGCCCCGGCCGCTGCCGCCGCTTGAGGGATTCAAGTTGAGCGATGGTGATGGCCAACCAGCGGAAGAAGACGACGCTCTGGTTCCTGATGCGGCGCAAATCGCCGTGCTGCAGCGGGCGTACGAATCGTGGTCCGAAGGTGACAACGGCCTCAAGCCTGCGGACGTCTGGGCAGAGTTGCAGAAAACACTGGTGGCGGAGTCGCGATTGAAGTCCGGCTCGGCACGAAAGCCGGCCATAACCAGACCAAAGCGGAAAAAGTGATTTTTTCTAGTTGACATGTTGTGAAGACCGCGTTATTAGCCCGTCGCATCGTTCGCATAGTCTCCGAATCGACACCTGCCGCTGCGCGAATACCGCGCTTGCGCCGAGGTGGGCGATTGGTCAGAAGGTTTTGTCGTCGCAGTCCGTGGGGAGGACAGCGGCAGGCGGAATCGTTTGATGGCGACAATGCGAACCTGGGGGACCCGAGCGAATCGGGTGCGGCCGCGTCCATTTGACTGGGCCGTGAGAACGTTCGTGGGAAAGGATTGCCATGAGCCGTAGAGCTAATGCCAACCGGCCGGGGGACTCGGGCCGGCTTCGCAATGCGTTCGGGTGGATGCCGAAGCGCTGGCGGTCCTGGATGTCTTGTGGCTTGACGATTGGCGCATTCAGCGTCGGTATCTCAGCGGTCAGCGCGCAAATGCCGAATCCCCCGGCTAACAGCCCACCCATTCCGAACCCGATCAACTTTCCAAATAGCTTGCCGCGCGGTACCGTATTGCCCGACCCGAAGCCGCATCCCGCCTTGGGTCCGGATGGTAAGCCGGTTGAACTCTTGTTGCCGCCGCCGAAGCCGCTGGAACCGCCACCCGGCAGTTCGTTTCGGGTGGGACCAAGAGTCGGACAAGAGCGGCCGCTCGGCTACACGCCGCGGCCCACCGCTGCGACAGCGGATAAGTTTCAGAAATATTTCGGCGACTTCGTCGATACCGAAGCGACGATGGAACTGATCCAGGGCCGTACACGGTTGTTGAATCTCAAAGAAAGCCCCGTCCGCATCCAGATCGATGACGACGGCGTGGCCGAGTACAACTTCCTCGCCAAGGACCAAATCGCGCTGCAGGGCCGGGCGCTGGGTGTGACCACCATTCGCATGTGGTTCAACAATCCCAAGGAACCGACCAAGCAGGAAATCCTGTCATACTACGTTCGCGTACTGCCCGATCCTGAGGAAAAGGCGCGGATCGAACGTGCATATAAGACGCTTCAGGACGAGATCAATGCCGCGTTTCCGGACAGCGTGATTTGTCTGCACGTCGTCGGCGAAAAGTTGATCGTCACGGGCCATGCCAAGGACACTGCCGAAGTGGCGATGATCCTGCAGATTCTCCGCACGAATACGCGCCAGGGCGGCATCCAGAATCGCGGCTCGCACATCGCCACGGATCGCCAGCGCACAGTTCGAGACCCAAATAACCCTGCCGAACCGGAAGGTGCGCCGTTAGTTCCCAGCACCGACGATTACATCATCGGCGGCACTAACAATATCGTCAACATGATCAAGATCCCTGGCGAGCAAACCGTCTCGCTGAGGGTGACGATCGCCGAAGTAAACCGCACGGCCTCGCGGTCGGCGGGTATCAACTTCACGCTGGTCAACGACCAGGGTCAGGCCTACTTCGCCAATAACGCCGGCCTGATCACGGCCGGCGGAGCTGCCGGATCCAACGGCCAGGTTGGGATCGGCGGAGGAATCGGTGCGGGAGGGGCTGGTGGCCTTGGGGGCTACATTCCCGGCATCCCCGGTGTCGCGGCCGGTGCGGGCGGTTTCAACAACTTGCCGTTCGCCGTTGACAACGGCCAAGTTCGCTTCGCGGTCAGTGCCCTGCGTAACTTGAATTATGCCAAGCTATTGGCCGAACCAATTCTCACAACGATTAATGGCGAGACGGCGAACTTCCGCGCGGGTGGCCAGTTTCCGACGCCAGTACTATCCGGCGCCAGCAATGGCGGCCAAATCTTGCAGGGCGTCGCATTCACCAATTATGGCGTGAATGTGTTCTTCACACCGTACATCACGGATCGTGATCGCATTCGCCTGGTACTGAACGCGGACATCACCGCACTGGATATTCAGACGGGTCAAAGCAACATCGGCGGAGCGAACATTCCGTTCTTGAAGCAACGCTCGGTCAACACCACTGTCGAAATGCGTGAGGGCCAGACGCTAGCCGTCGCCGGGTTGATTCAAAACAACGCTACAGGCGATGCACATCGGGTGCCGCTGTTCGGCGACATCCCGATCATCGGCAACTTTTTCGGCATGAACCGCGTTTCGGCCGGCGAACAGGAACTGCTGATTCTCGTGCAACCGCAATTAGTGCATCCGATTGACTGCCGCGACAAGCTACCGCTGCCGGGCCATGACCTATTCGAGCCGACCGATATTGAGTTCTATCTCTTTGGCCGGATTGAGAGTCATCGCACCGGAGAATTCCGCAGCCCGATCCGCACCGACATTCACCGGATCAAACAGTACCAACAGATGGAAGCGAACTTCATCGCCGGCCCGTGCGGCTACAGCGACTCGAATGGGGACGGTCGCTGATCTGTCCGAGGGGATACGGACGCACTCTTTCGTGGAAGGGATCGACCCATGGGGCCGCGAAACGCGATGAGACTCTGGCGACGACTCGCACAGGTCGGTTATGTGGCGGTAGGCTTGTCCGCCGTCGGATGCTGTACGACCGGTTCACACGGCCTGAAAGAACCAGGCCAGGAACCCTCGCCGAACGGTACATCAGTCAATGCATGGTTCGACGAGCACGAAACCCGTGGCGAGGCCGATGACTTCACCATTCACCTGAATGAATGGTACACGGGCAGCCACGACCTCGGGCCAATGGGCTTGCACCGGCTGGGCAGCATGATTCGGCGACTGCACGAAGTGCCGTTCCCGATCATCCTCGCGCCGCATCTGGATTCTGCCATCAACGAAAAACGACGTCAGCTTGTGGTGCAGACGCTGGAACAGCAGGGCATCGGCGACGCTGAGACTCGCGTGGCCATCGCTTATCCGCAAGCCGAAGGCTTGTACGGCGAAGAAGGTGCCTACCTCTATTACGACATGTTCCAAAACCGCTCCGGTTACAACGTAAACAACGGCTTCGGCAACAACAGTCGTCGTGGCAGCGGCAACTTTGGCGGGTTGGGCTTTGGTGCCGCTGGCTTAGGCGGCCAAGGTGGGGGCGGCTACGGTGGTGGCTTTGGCGGTTTCGGCGGTGGCTTTGGAGGTGGCGGCTATGGCGGAGGCGGCTATGGCGGAGGCGGTTATGGTGGTGGCTACGGCAACATCTACCGCTAAGTGAACTAACACACCTGGCGAAGGTCGATATCGACCTTCGCCAAATGTGTTTTCGGGACAAGGAATCCGGTCATGATGCGAATCGCACGACATTTGTGTTTGGGATTGGGTCTGAGCGCGTCTGCCATCGGATGCCTGTCAACCATGCCGTCCGCGACACCGATCAAGCCGGAAACGTCGCTCGGAAACAGCTCCATTGGCAAAGACCAGAAACTGCCCGACAAAGATACAGCTGAGATTCAACTTTCGATCGCCGAGGAACTTGACAAGAACGGCTACTGGTCCGACGCGGCTGATCGTTTTGAAAAAGCCCGGCAACTCGATCCAAAGTACAAATACGTGGCACGTCGCTTAGCCCTTCTTTACGATAAATCCGGCAACGAACGCCGGGCGCTCGAAGAGTATGAAAAGGCGCTGGAACTGACGCCGAGCGATCCTGATCTCATCAGCGATCTGGGTTACTGCCATTACAATCGCGGACGGTGGACCGACGCCGAAACATGTTTCCGTCGCGCGTTGACCATCAATGCCAAGCACAAAAAAGCTAACGTCAACCTCGGCCTCGCTTTGGCGCAACAGGGCAAACAGGACGAAGCATTTGAGGCGTTCGGCAAGGTAACACGGCCAGCAGAAGCGAAAGCGAACGTGGCGTTTGTGTTGGCCGCGCAGGGCAAAAAGGCCGAGGCCAAGATCATGTATCAGGAAGCGCTCAAGATGGAGCCAGGCCTGTATGTAGCGCAAAATGGCCTTGCTTCACTCGAAGCGCCAAAGAAGTCAGAGACGATTGATGCACCCGTCAAACCGTGCCGGGCCGACGGCTCCACATGTGCCGGCGGTGTTTGCTCCAAACCTGCCGCGCCGTTACCTGATATGAGCCCGATCACCATTGATCCATTCGCATCGCGCAAGGCCAAGTCGGAAGCGATCGAAGATTAGTTATTGACCAGCATCCGGGCGCAGCCGGCGGCACCAATAACGCCGGCGTCGGTGCCCAACGTGGCATATTGAATGATCACACGCTCGGCGGGCCATGCAAACGCCAACTCGTGTACGTACTTGCGAATCAAATTCAGAAACGGCTCTCCCGCAGCGATCATCCCGCCGGCGAAACAAATCAACTCGGGATCGACCGTGTGCATGACGTTGGCCGCGCCGGCCGCAAGGTAGTACGCCGTGCGATCAACGATGGATTCTGCCAACGAGTCACCCGTAGCCGCCGCATCAAACACGCTCTTTGCAGTTAGCTCCTCAACACTACGCAGAATCGATTGTGTGCCATCTCGTCGCAGTGCTTCGACAGTGCTGGCCACCACTGCGGTTGCGCTGGCATACATTTCGAGACATCCACGCTGACCACATCCACATGGCCGACCGTTGACAACTTCAATCTTGGTGTGCCCGAGTTCGCCGCCGTGGCTATGCGCGCCTTCGAGAATTCGGTCGTCCAGGACAATGCCGCCGCCGATGCCCGTGCCCAAAGTGAACAGGACCATGCTGCGGAAGTCCTTGCCGGCCCCGACCCAATACTCGCCATAGGCAGCCGCGTTGGCGTCATTCTGGAATGCGGTCGGTAGACCAAATGTTTCCGCGATGAACTGCCGCACCGCCACATTGCGCCAGGGCTTTAGGTTGGGCGGCTGAAGCATGACGCCGGTCGTGAGATCGAGCGAACCCGGCGTGGCCACGCCGATGGCCGCGATGTGTTGAATTGATAACGCTGATGCTTTGACCGCTTCACGAATTGCTGCCACCATCGTCGCCAGACCCTGTTGCTGGCCCTTTTCCGCTGCCGTCGGGACGCTAACGTGACCCAGCAGCCGACCGGCGTCATCCACAACGCCGGCCTTCATCGTCGTGCCACCAACATCCAAGCCGACAAACAATCGTTCGGGCATCTGGCGACCTTTCAATTGACCTCGCGGGATTTGGCTGATTCACCTATATTCTCAGGTTCTTACGTCATTGTCCGCATGAGATAACGGAATGTCTCTCCGCGATTCGCGCTTTGGGCATGGTATCATTTTGACCGTGATTTGGGCGGTGCTGACGCTGCCGAGTCTTGGTGCCACCAGTCTGTGGGATATCGACGAAGGACTGAACGCCGAGGCCGCCCGCGAGATGTACGAATCGGGCAATTGGATTGTGCCCGAGTTTAACTTCCAACCGCGCAACGCCAAGCCGGCCATGTTGTATTGGCTGCAGGCGACGGCCTACCGCCACTTGGGCGTGAACGAGTTTGGCGCCCGGCTGCCGTCGGCATTGGCCGCGCTGGCGGTCGTACTGCTGACTTGCGAACTCGGCCGGCGAATGTTCGACGCTAGTACCGGATTGCTCGCGGGCATCATATTGGTGACGTCCATTCAGTTTTCCGTGCTATCCCATGCGGCGACGCCGGACATGTTGATGCTTTCTGGCATCATGCTGGCCTTTCTGTTGTTTTGGCACGGCTATGAACACGATGGCAAACTCTGGCTCATTACCACCGCCCTCGGCTCGGCGATTGCGGTGCTCGCCAAAGGTCCCGTGGGATTGGCCTTACCCGGATTGGTTCTGACGCTGTTCTTAGTGAGTCGTGGTCAAATGATGCGCTGGTTCAACTGGCGCTTGATCGTGGGTGCATTAGTCTTCTGTGCCATCGCTTTGCCCTGGTATGTTCTGGTCGGTTCGGAAACGCGGGGTGCGTTTCTGCGTGGCTTCTGGTGGAACGAAAACGTCAATCGCTTTCTGGAGCCCCTCGACACTCATGCCGGGCCGCTTTGGTTTTATCCGGTGGTGTTGATCATCGGTCTTGCGCCCTGGTGCGTGTTCCTGACTCCGACAGTATGGAACGCGATTCACGAAGCTCAAAGTACCGAATCGCCTGTGCGTGTACCGCAGCGGCTGCTGATGATCTGGGCCGGCACGTACATCCTGTTTTTCTCGGCGGCCGCAACCAAGTTGCCCAATTACATTCTGCCCAGCTACCCGGCATTTGCGCTGCTCACCGCTCGGCTGATCTGGCGCTGGCAACGCGGCGAACTGACGTTACCAGCGTGGGTGATGCCCACCAGCGTCGGCAGCTTTGCCATCGTCGGCATCGTTACGTCAGTTGGTTTGATTGCCGCCAGCGGCGTGATCCCGCTTGCCGCACTGAAGGGTAACGCGATTCCCGGCCTGCAATACTGGTCCGCCATCGGCATCATTCCCATTGTCGGTGGCATCGTAGCCTGGCACTACCAACGCACCAATCGCCTGGTTTTTGCCCGCAACACGATGGTGCTTTGCTCCATTGCATATTTAGGCATGATGCTTACCTTTCCAGTGCGTGTCATCGATGGCCACAAAGCACCGCGCGATCTGGTGGCAATGGCCGGACTCCCGCGGGACGCCGACGAGATTCGCATCGCCAGCTATGCCTATTTCCAACCGAGTCTTGTGTTTTACGCACAACGGGAAGTGAAGCCGCTCACCAAGGAAGTTGATGCCTTAGCTCACCTGGCGTCACCGCTGCCAACGTATCTCATCACGCCAACACGGATATGGAATCAAATAGCGACAAAGGCCAACAGCAATTGCAAATTGCTCGCCCGGCATCACGATCTCTATCACAACACAGAGATCGTGATAGTGACCAATGCGGCGTTCCCTCCCTCGTAGCTCTCGATTGAACGCAATCTGGTTCGCGGTTGTATTCATCCCGGAGGGATGACAGCCATTAGCCCCGGGTCGCGCTTCGCGCACCCGGGGATATCGGTTTAGATGGCGTTCCGACCCCGGAGGGGTCGCAGAAGCGGTGCTGCGACCCCTCCGGGGTCGCAACATTCTCGTTCTTTGATCCGGTGGTATCGCTTCGCTCAACTACCGGCCAATGGCTGTGACCCCTCCGGGGTCGATCATTACGCAGCCTTCGCTAGCGTCGGTTCCACATTTAGTTGTTCACGAACCGCATAAGCCGTCTTGCCCTGGCTCTCAAAATACGTTCGGGACAGCACTTCGCCGAGCAGGCCCATCAAGATGCACTGAATGCCGATGAGTTCGAGCATCACGCCGAGCAGCAACAGCGGGTTTCCAGTCAGGAAGATACCATGCGTTAACTTCATTAACCACGTGGCGGTGAAGCTAAGTGCGCCGCAGCCCATGAACGCCAGGCCGGCGGTGCCGAGGAAGTGCATGGGCCGGGTGATATAGCTGAAGAGGAACTTGACGGTAATCAAATCGAGGATGACGCGGACTGTGCGCGTCAGCCCGTATTTGGTGTGCCCGGCCGTGCGCGGATGATGCCGCACCGGAATTTGCGTAACATGCGCGCCGTATTGAATAGCGAGCGCGGTGATGTAGCGATGCATCTCGCCATAGAGCGGCAGGTTGGCGGCCACGTCTCTCCGCATGGCTCGCAGCGTGCAACCGAAATCCTTGAACGGGATACCCAGCACTTTGCGGATGATCCAGTTGGCGATCAGGCTGGGTACCTTGCGAATCAGGAAGTGATCCTGTCGGTTGGCCCGCTGCCCGAGCACGGCATCATACCCTTCAAGCAATTTAGCGACGAGCAACGGAATGTCGGCCGGGTCGTTCTGCAAATCACCGTCCATCGTCACGAGAACATCGCCGGTGGAATAATCAATGCCGGCTTGCAATGCCGCCGTCTGTCCGAAATTGCGGCGCAGGCGGACAACCTTCACCCGTCGGTCCGATGCAGCGACAAGCTTGAGAACGGCAAAGGTGTCATCCATCGAGCCATCGTCGACAAAAACCATCTCGTAGCCGTAACCCGCCGGGTCGAGGGCGGCGCGCAGTTGCTCGATCATCGGTGCGATGTTGGCCGATTCGTCTTTGACCGGAATCACAATCGATAGGCGCTCATTCATCCGTCATGACCTCGGGGCGATGGAAATGGCCGAGCAGGTAAATGCCGGCGCCGAAAAGACTCGCGGTCGTTTGTGCCAGAAACCACAGGAACGCCAGCGTGACGGCATTGGCAGGCGTTGCACCAGCAGGACCCAGAAACAGCACCATGCCGGCTTCGCGCAACCCCATGCCATTGAGTGAAATGGGTATCAGGGTGACAAGCGCAACCATCGGCGCGGCCACGCCGTAATACACGGCCGGAACGTCCAGGTTCAGCGCTAACCCAATGAGCCAGACCAGCACGGCATTCAGCACTTGCACGACAATGGAAATCAGCGTTGTGCCAAGCAAAATGTCGGGCCGTGATCGCAGCACTGCCAGGGATTGGCGCAGCCGTCCGATCATGCGACGAATCTTGTTTTTTTCGGGCAGTGCCTGAGCGACTCGCGCCAATACCGGCAAGCTTAACAGGCCGATGCCGATGCACGAGGCGACGCCATAAATGGCGAACCGAAACTGTGGCGGAAGCTCAACGGGGCTGAAGGCCGCGGCGACACACGCCAAGCCAATTAATACGACCACGCCGCTGACGCGATCCAGCAGTACGCTGAGAAGCGCCGCCATCTTGCGGCCTGAACCGTTGGCAAGATACACCGCCCGCACGGCATCCCCGCCAACTGAAGTCGGCAGGAACAGGTTAAAGAACATGCCGACGAAATAGATGCTCGAAAATCGGGTGAGTGATTGTTGAAATCCGAGCGGCCGGGATAGCCACATCCAACGCACGCAGCACATCAGTTGGCACACGACGTACAAGCCGACGGCGGCGATCCAATAACCCCACCGGAGTTCGCGAAATGCCTCAGCAACATGCGACCAATCCATGCGCGAGCCGAGCCACGCCAGGATGCCCACGCTCACAACAACGCGCAAGATCAAGCCGCCAAACTTGCGCACTGCTGCCGGTTGTGGCTTCTCTATCGGCATCGCGGTGGCCACAGCGTTCACGGGACCACAATCTCCTGCACCAGTGGTTCACTGCCGAGTTGAGCGAATGACACGTCGGGTACTTCGTGTAAGTCGGCGGTGAGCGTGTACTGGCCCGATGGCAAACCGTTGAGTGCGAGCGTGAGATCCACGGACCCGCCGCGCGGTACTTCATGACGAAACAGGCCAGCGAAGCCTTGTTGTACCCGAGTTCCAACGGGATCCGTGATTGTGAACTTCAGATGCACTCCGGACCCGGTACCGGGGCGAAGTTGCCAAGCTTGTGCCGAGTCGTTGTGGGCGCGGATGTGGAGAGCGACGGGTTGACCGGCATGAAGTCGCGGCAAATCAGTGATCTGCAAACGTGCTTTGGCCGGCCCCGGTGCATATCCGGTTGCGACGAATTGGCGAAACGCCGACGGCGCGTGATCAACCATGGTTTCAGCCAACCACGTTTCGTAGAGATCGAAGAACCGCAACATCGCTACGGTTCGGCCAAGCGATACATGTCCGTGCCGGAGACTCAACTCAGCACGAGCCACGGGCAAAGTTGCATGTTCGAACAACAACTTCGCAACCACACTGGTCAGGCCAGTGCGGTCCACGCCACGTCGGCAGTGAATCAAGATGGGATACGCGGCCCGGTCCAAGACCTCGACAAGTCGCTGCAATTCGCGCGGGGCCGGCAGCCGGCCGGCGGAAAACGTGATGTCTTCCTGGGCCAGGTTGGCGCTCGCGGTCGCCCGGCCTTGCTCGACATACCAATCCATGTTCGAGCAACAGCCGCGAAGGTTCACGACGGTTTTGATGCCGTATTTGGCTACGTAATGTTGGATATCGTTGGGAGACGGCTGGGCACAGCGATAAACTCGGCCCGGAATGAGAGTGTGAAAATTGCGCCCAATGAGGACGGTAAAGACCTCGGCACCTGCCGCGAGGCCCAATCCGGCCACGGCACACCACGCAAGCCGGCGCAAGACCATCGGCGATATCCGCAGCATCCTGCCCGCCCGGTGACATAGCCTCCCCGTGCCCTCCGTGGTCATGGGGTGCCGCATGGTGCCAGAAATGCGAAAAAGTGCCTAGGCCAAACTACTCACGCCTTCGCCATTTTCGCCTGCCACTCATCAAGCAAGCGATTAACGTTCTTGTAGGCGAAATCCAGGTTGGCGAGTTCGTGGGCGAGGTCAACGGCTTTGCCGAGATCGCCGGCGTCGGCGGCTCCGGTGGCCAGTTGATACAGTACGTCTTTGCGAGTGGCCTGGTCGTTGGCCGGTAGTTTCTGAAGCGCTTCTTCAAAGTTTCGTTCGGCGAGCCGCCAGTTGTTTCGGGCCTTGAAGCCATGGCCCAAGTAGAGAGCGGCCTTGCCTTGCAGACGCTCATCTTTGCGGGCGTTTTGCAATTCTGCAATGGCTTCATCGACCTGGCCCGCGCGGAGAAGCCGCACGCCGAGTTCAAGCCGGTGATGCAATTCCGCCGGGTGGCGATCGGCCTTGCGGCGGAATAAGTCCATTTCCCGTGTGTTGATTTCCTTCATCAATCGGGCGCGATGCGTGCGCAAGTCCTCATCGTCGGGCCGGGACTTGAGCCGTTCCTCGGTTTGATGAAGGTCTTTTCGGAACGGTTCGATCTCCAACTCGGCAACGGCCATTTGCAACTCGTAATGCTGGCCGGACGTTGTCAATCCCTTATTCAGCATTTCGAGCGCTTCATCGGTCTTGCCGGCTTTGCGCAGACTGTTCGCGATTTCGAGATACGCTTGCGGATCGGTCGGCTCGGCGGCGAGTTTCTCGTGCAGCTTCGATTCGGCCTTCAATTCCCGATTCACCGCCAACTTTTGATTGTGGTCCGCAATCGCCTGATTCGGCCCATCGGAACCGATGGCTTGCTCGTAATTGCCGCGCTTGATAGTCTCGCTGGCGGCCAGATCCTTTGCTTTGGTGGCCGCCTCCGGGTCCTGTGGCAATTTCTTGCGCACCAGTTCCCATAGCTTGATGGCTTGTGTGAAGTGACCGCGCTTCTCAAGAAGGCGAGCCAGCGCCTTGTTGACATGCGGGTCGAAATGATCTTTCTCACGGGCCTGATCGAGAATGAAGATGCCGACGTCGTGCAGGCCCAGTGCATCGGCCGCGTCGCCCATGTCCAATTGCGTACTGCGATCCCACGGATTGCGGGTGAGAATCTCTTCGCCAAACTCAAGCACGAGCAAATGGTGATTGCCGTGCCGCGCTTTTTTCAACTTGGTCATGTAGCGAAAACGTGACAACGCGCCGAACAGACCACCTAGCAACTTATCTTTGTGTTTCTTCTTTTGCGACCGCCGCAACTCCTGGCGATAGATCAAGTTAGCCGGGTCGATCTTGCAACATGCCAGCAAGAGTTGAATGCCGTAATCCTGGTTGCCCGTGGTAATAACTTGCCGTGCCCGCTCAAACCGCTCTGCGGCAATACGGCGTTGCTCAGGGCTGGGCGGCGGCAAGCGGTTCTCGGCCATACGGTGCGACCTCGCTGATGCCTTTAGCATATTCGACCAGGCCAAGTCGCCACGGGGAATGCCGCCCGGAATACGTCAGAAGTGAACACGAACCGGCCCGTGTGACTTGCGCCGCATTAAGGAATCGCTGAGAAAAGTGCAATTGGGGCCGACGAAAACGACTATTCCACTCGTTCCCCAGCCATCGGATAAGAGCCGATCACAGTGAGTTTGTCGACCTGTTTCTCAAGACCCTGGATGACCTTTTTCGTTTTAGCCTCGTCCTCGTGGCCTTCGATGTCGGCGAAGAACACATAGCCGTTCTTGACATCGCGGGAGGGGAACGATTCGATCCACGTCAAGTTGGTCTTGTTGGCTTTCAGGACATTCAAGGCATCAACCAACGAGCCGGGGTTGTGCCGGACCGTGAACATCATTGATGTTTTGTCTTTGCCCGTCTTGGCGGCAGGATGCATACCGATGATGGCAAAACGTGTCTCATTGTCCGGGACGTCTTCAATATTGGCGGCCAATATCCGCAAGCCGTAACGCACCGCAGCCTGACGTGATGCCACGGCGGCGGCACCTGGTTCACTCAAGGCCAATCGTGCAGCGTCGGCCGTGCTGGAAAGTTCGTGTAGCGATGCATGAGCCACGTTCTTTGCCAACCACGTGCGGCATTGGGAAAGCGCCTGGCCCTTGCTATACACCCGGCGGATTTCCATCTGCTCGCAATTCGCGAGCAAATTGTGGCGGATCCGCAGCCGGATTTCCGAGGAGATTTTGATTTGCGGCAGCCGCATGAACATCTCCAGCGTGTCGGTCACGCGGCCATCGGTGGAGTTTTCCATCGGCACCACGCCAAACTCCGCGAAGCCACGGTTCACTTCCTCGAACACCGCGGAGATGCTGCCGACGCGAATGAACTCGACATCATGGCCAAACTTTTCGAGGGCAGCTAGGTAGCTGAAACTGTATTCCGGTCCGAGAAACGCGATCTTGATTCGCCGCTCGATCGCACGCGCGCCGCTGATGATCTCGCGATACACCGCACGCACGGTCGTTTCATCCAGCGGACCTTTGTTGTGACTGACAACGTTATCAAATACTTCCTGTTCGCGAGTCGGCGAGAAGACTTCGTTGCCGTTGACTTCTTTGATCTTGCCGATGTCGCGGGCCAACTCGGCACGCTCGTTGATGAGTTTGAGGATCTGCAAGTCGAGCTTATCGATTTGCGCCCGAAGTGTTTTCAATTGCGCCTGAACGCGATGGGCGGCGGCGGCTGGACTTTCGGACTTTTTCGACATCAGGCCGTCCTACAAATAAGGACAAATTTTCACCTAACTTAGTCGTATGGCCCATTCACGTCCACTAACTCGTTGCGTTAAATGCCGACGTGGCAAGATCATCGGTCACGCCGTTCCGGTCGTGCTGGTCAGCGTGAGATTGCCGATTGGGGAATGCCGGACGTTTGCCGAAAATGGCTCTAAACGGACGCTGCCATTTTGGCGGTCGTCGTTAACTAAAGCGTGTTACCGGAAAACGGACTTTTCTTCCGCCTCATTGTAAATAACGACGTTTATTGATCTTAGGAAATCGCACTCGTCACGTTGTGGCAATTGGCATAGTTCATGCTTTGGAATCTGCCTCAGGTTTAAGTCAATAACGCCCCACTCAGGTGGGTCTTGGCCGAGCGGTAACTCGGCATCTTCAATTGGATAGGAGAAACCCATGGCCAGCGAAAAAATCATCGGCATCGACCTCGGCACTACCAACTCAGTGGTCGCGGTGATGGAAGGCGGCGAAGTCAAAGTCATCGCCAATCAGGAAGGCAACCGCCTGACGCCGAGCGTCGTCGCGTTCACAGACAAGGGCGAACGCCTCGTCGGTGACCCGGCCAAGCGGCAAGCCATCACCAACCCGCGGCGCACCCTCTATTCCATCAAGCGGTTCATGGGTCGGCGACACAACGAGGTTGAGTCCGAAGAGAAGCTCGTTCCGTACAAGATCTCCGGCGGACCGCAGGATCTCGTGAAGGTCGATATCGACGGCAAGCAGTTCACTCCACCCGAGATCTCGGCGCTCGTGCTTCGCAAACTGAAGGAAGCGGCCGAGGCGTATCTCGGACACACCGTTCGCAAAGCGGTCATCACCGTACCAGCCTACTTCAACGATGCACAGCGCCAGGCGACCATTGATGCCGCCCAAATTGCCGGTTTCGACACCGAGTGGGAGATTGAAGACTCGACCACCGGCAAGAAGTCGAAACAGCGCATGCGCATCATCAACGAGCCGACGGCGGCATCGCTTGCATATGGTCTCGACAAAAAGAAAAACGAGAAGGTCGCCGTGTTCGATCTCGGCGGCGGTACGTTCGACGTGTCGATCCTCGAACTCTACGAAGACGAAGGCGTCAGCAACTTTGCCGTGTTGGCGACCAACGGCGACACGCACCTCGGCGGCGACGACTTCGACCAGATTGTTATCGACTACATCGCCGACACGTTCAAGAAGGAAAGCGGCATCGACCTGCGCAAGGACCAGATGGCCCTGCAGCGGCTCAAGGAAGCCGGCGAGCGGGCCAAAAAGGACTTGTCCCAACAGGCCACGACCGAAATCAATCTGCCATTCATCACCGCTGATGCTTCCGGGCCAAAGCACCTTCAGCTTTCGATCACCCGCGCCCAGTTCGAGAAGATGGTCGAGCACCTCATCGAACGCTGCCGCAAGCCGGTGCAGCAAGCGATGCACGATGCCGGACTGACCCCTTCGCAGATCGACGAAGTCGTGCTGGTCGGCGGCATGACGCGGATGCCGCGCGTGC
>JANNLP010000097.1:0-19256 GCA_031396905.1 Gemmataceae bacterium | reverse complement strand
GGATCCCAAACGGATCGACACTCTGCTCGTTCACAAATCGACTTTCGACCGCATTATGGCCAAACAACCGGTCGCAGAACTGGCAAAGGATTGGTCAATGCAGGCGTCCGCGTTTCACGAACGACGCAAGCCGCATTTGCTCTACGAGTAAACAAAAAAGCCCACCGGTTGCGACAGGTGGGCCTTTCTTTGAATCTCATTCACGACCATCATTCGCCGCAACTGGAGCACGCGCTGAAAAGGCACGACATGCGTTCGTGCAGGCGGGCCTTCCAGCTTGTTGTGCAGCATACCGGTTCGCAAACCACCGGAGTGCACACCGGCACGTAACGGCAGGTGTGGTACTTCGTGCAATACGCTTCCATGTGGCATGTCGTCACCGGCACGCAGCGCTTGCAGCATACTGGTTCGTAGCGGCAAACGGTGTAAGGCCGGCAGGTGCGGTGGTATTCCGTCACATGGCGGACCGTGCAAACCCGGCGGCAAGCCGTGCGCTGTTCGCAGACCATGCGGCACGTCGTGTACGGCACCATCCGCGTGTGACACTCGGCCACTGTGTAGCAATGCCGACGGCACTCATAGCGCACATGCTGTTCCGGCACCATCCGGCAGGTCGTGTACGGCACGCACACTTGCCGTGCTTCCGGCACCGTGTAGCAATGCCGGCGGCATTCGTATCGCACCTGTTGTTGCGGAACCATCCGGCACGTCGTGTACGGGATCGTTCGCACGTGGTGTTCCGGCACCGTGTAGCAATGGCGGCGGCATTCGTAACGCACGTGATGATCCGTCACCATCTTGCACGTGGTGTACGGCACCATCCGCGTGTGGCACTCCGGCACCGTGTAGCAGCGGCGATGCGTCACATACCGGCAGTGATCCTTCCGAACCATCCGGCACGTCGTGTACGGGATGGCGCGGGTGTGGCACTCCGGCACCGTGTAGCAATGGCGGCGGCATTCGTAACGCACGTGGTGCTCCGGCACCATCCGGCACGTCGTGTAGCACTGATTGACATACTCTGTGTGTGCCACGACCTTGCAGGTCATGTAGCACTGTGTGTGCGTCTGTTCGCGGCATACATAGTGGCACTTCCGCACCATGCGCGTTTCCGTCGTCGGTACCCACACGTTCTTGCAGACCCAATGTCCGGGGCACTGCACGCACTCTTGCGTCACCGGGCCCGGACAGTACCGCGAGCAGCATGTGCAGGGATCAAAGGTCCAGCAGCCGGGTTGCCGCACGCAGCGGGTAATCACCGGGCCAGGCACATAGTGCCGCTCCGTCACGCAATGACCGGAACACACCTGCACGGCTTCTTCGGTCCACACCGGTTCCATGTGCGTGGTCTTGTAGCTGCATTGCCGCGGCTCCATCACCGTCTGGTAGCGCGTCACCGCGATACACTGCTCGTGCTGTTGGTATTCCGCCCGCATGGTGCAATACGGGATGGCGACCTGGTACTCCTTCACCATCGGCCGATGCACCACGTATTGTTCGTGCCGGCAATGTTGTTCGTACACTGGGTGCCACGTGCAGTAATGCTGCGGCACCTGGTATTCCTGCACCATGGGCCGATAGACCATGTAGTTGACCGCCCGGCAATGCTGTTCATACACAGCCCGTTGCGTGCAGTACGGGATCGCCACCTTGTATTCCTGCACAACCGGTCGATAGGTCGTATACGGCACGTGCCGGCAATGCTGTTCGTACACGGGATGCCAAGTCGTGTAGGGAATGGCGACCTGATACTGCTGCACGACTGGCCGATGCGTCACCACCGTGTGGGTGCGGACATGTTGCTCGTAGTGCGGCCGGCAGACAGTGTACGGGATGGCCACCTGATATTGCTGCACCACCGGCCGATGCGTCACATATTGTTCGGTCCGGCAATGTTGTTCATAGACGGGTCGCTGAACGGTGTACGTGTACGGCACATCGACTTGCTCCACGACCGGCCGCGTCACCGGCACGCACTCTTCGTGCATGCGCTGCTCGTACACCGGCCGCATGACCGTATAAGCCTCCTCGGTCATCACCGTGCGATACACGGGCCGATAGCACGTTCGCGTGTGCTCCTCCACCACCGGGTGATAGCTCACACGGTAAGACACCGTGGGCGAGCAGCACGATGGCGAATAACTCGACGAACAGGCACCGCAGTGCGACGCCGATGCGATCGACGGTGCGGCGACCAACGCGATAAGCGCCATCAGTGTGCGACGAATAGATGCAAGCCTCATGGCGGCGACCTCCCGATGCGGATTCACGCGAATCTCCCGCGCGAAGCTACGCAATTGTGACCGAATGGGGGCTTCGGATAAACAGCGCGACGAGACCGAGGCAGGAAAAAGAACGGCAAAGAGTTGGGTCGTTCTTACCTTGCCTGCAAAGCGCAACAAGCTCGTGATGCCGGTCCGGTAAACTGGCTCGATTCGCCGATGACGGCGCTCAAACCGTCTGTACCGATTACAATGCCGACATGAGTCCCATCCTCGACCGCGAAGAGTATATCGAGCAGGCTTACTTCTTCCGCGCCATGCGCGAACGGTTGAATGATCAGCGGGCCACGCAGGACGTGTTGGAATCGGTCCACGAAGAAATCCTGGCGACGACGCGGCTGCCGATGGCCGTGCAGTTTCTCGCCGCCGAGTTGAAGCACAGCGGTTTGCTGGCCAGCGGATTCACCCGGCTTTCGCATTACTTCACGCCATTCCAGGCATTTGCCATTCAGCAGTGCGAGGAGAATACCAGCCGCTTCACGATCCAAATGGCCCTGTTACTCTTGGAACGCGAAGCTCAATACCGCGCCAACGGGCCGACGAGACCGGGCATGTTCGTCTATCAATTCGAAAGCCTGAGCCGCAATCGCCTTGGTTACGACGCCGGCTTGATCGCGATGGCCGGCGACCCGATTTATGACGCCGAGTGGAAAACGTACTTGCAACAAGTCCGCCGCAAGATCGGTTCGGTGGACTTCGCCGACTTGCTGTATGTTCGTTCCGAAGAGTACGTGACTGAACAACGGCGGAGTGATCCCGAATACCAACCACCCGTCGTGCCGCTCTTCGGTATCAAGGAAGGAAAGATCGCCAAGGCGAATCGCGGCCGGGATCCGTTGTACTTGTTTGCCGCGCTGCAGCGGCAACTGGGCTATCCTGAAGTCCCGCGCCCGCAGGAACGCACCGACATCCAAACCAAGTTCGAGCAAGTGACCGTGAAACTCAAAGAAATGGAAGCGCGGCTGCGCCTCGTCGAAAGTGAAGTCAAAGGCCAAGTGGACCTGCAACTATTCGGCAAGCCGGACATCTTTGAAGCAACTCCCGAACAAGACATTGGCTAAGCCCTGGTTGGCTGACGCAATTGCAAACCACATCTTGTCAGTAAATGCCGCAGCAGCAACTCGACCGCCGACTTGCCAGGTCCGGTCAGCGGCACCGCATGAATCACGCCAACCGAGCAGGACGACGAATCAAAATCGTCGGCAAAAACGCCGATGTTGTCCACGGTGCACAACGTGGCCCAATCTGGAGTGCGCGAAGCCGGCTGTTTCGGCCGCGACGGCACCAGCGCCCAGATTTGCCGGCCCAGCACCCGCCCGGTGCGAAATGAGCCAATGCGATCGTATTTCAGTTTCACGGCATCGAGCTTCACCATGTGCGGGGCTGAGGTGTACTTCGCGTCCAGGATGACGATCAACTCCGGCACCACCGTGTCTTCCGAAAACACTTCAATCGCCATGTCCGGCGTGCGCGTGCTGCCGCGGCCAAGATGGCCGTATTGCCGACCCTCGCCCGTTGACGAATACGCCGGCTGGTAACGGAAGCGCACGCGGCGGCCGGCGTCGTCAACAAAATCAATCGATTGATTCGCCGCGAATTCGACGACGTATTTACCCTGCTCCGTTTCCAGCCGCCGGCCCAGGCCTTTAGCGCCGGTGGAATGCAACAGCGTCCGCAGGATGCGGATGACTTCGAGAGCGCACCACCATTCATAAAGTACGGGCAGTGAACGTGCCCGCGTCACCAGATGCGCGGCATCGATCCGCAAGCGGTGCCCGGCAAAGTGATCCGCAATGACACGATAAGCACCGGCATAGGCACGGTTGGTCCGCACCAGTGCCGTCACCGATGGCAGCGCATTCAGCGGCGCGCCGATGGGGAGGAACGAGTAGCTCGCCAGCCGGTTGACTTCGGTCTCGGCCAAGTCGGCATGGCGAATCATCCGCGCGCATTCATCAATGCGCGGTCGGTCTTCGTTCGCCCACCAACTCGGCTGGCCATCGGCACCGGGCCGATCCCGGGCCGGCCGTTGCGCCTCCCGCCACGCAATCTCGCCGCGCAATGCCGCTCGCAAGTCAAAGAGTTGTTGTCCAAGAAACGCCAGGAAATCGGCGATGAGATGGTTTTCTTCGAGCTTGTAATTGAGGACAGCGACTTCGCGGACTTGTTCACGAAAGCGCACACGACCAGCCACTGCCACTGCCATGCTGGGATCGAAGCAAGCTTCTTCGAGTGTCAGGTCGGTGACGGCCTGTCCCGGCAACGCCGGCTCGCGAAGCCGGCGCGTTTTGAGTCGATAAGCCGGCTGCCGGGCGATCTCGGTCAGCGCGGTCGAGAGTTGATCCAGCGCATGCCGCACCCGCGCGACGATGGCGGCTGGCGCCACCGATGAGCGGCCGCCACGGGCCGACCCGAAGCCCGTCTTGCCGTAAACATCATAAAGCAGATCAGCCGACTCGGCAGCGACGGCATCGCACAATGCAGCAAACTCGTCAGGCCGCAATCGCTCCGGTTCGACATAAACTGGGCCAAGCGTGGCGAGCGGTGTCCACACGCCGGCTTCAAGTATCTCGCCGCGAAGTTCCGTCTCGCCGACCCAATCGCGGAGCAACTTACCGACCACCGACCAACCGACAAAAGGATATGCCACCGAGTTGAGAAAGTACTCGGCGCGGTCTTCCCATTGCGACGACGCGACAAGAACATCGCCGACGTACAACCGGGCATCAGCCGCCGCCGTGCGCACGGCCACCCGCACGCGGGCGCGCTCGCCAAGATGAACTGGGGGTGTTGACAGGTCGTGCCAAACACCCGTCGCGGGATCACGGACTTCCAGAGTGATGGACATTACACGTACGCCAGCATGTCCACATCGCCGTAGTGGGCGTCGGCTAGCGCCAGCGCATCACGAACGTGGCGAGTGGTTCGCTCCAGACCTGCCTCGGCCAGTTTGTCGCTCAATGCGCGGACACGGGCGGCGAAGGCAGGACCGCGTCCGCGCACCACGGGTAGGATGCGCTGTTGAATGGCGAAGTCGGCAGCGGCGCGATGCGACAGCAACTTATCGGCATTGGCAAGATAACGGCGCACGCCATCCAGCACGCGCGGCGACAAGTGCAACGCGGGTCCCCACGCCTCGCGCGGGTCGGCCAGCAAATCCACCACCGGGCGGATAATCTCCCACGAATCATCCGGGCATTGATCAGGTTTGCGAACGAAGTCGCCGACGAGTTGGCCGGCCGGCACGCCCTTCGGCAAACCGGAGAAACTAGCATTAGCCGGCACGACATCAGTCGGGTGCAACACGATCATGCCGGTGCGGTCGAGAAGGCGCGGGCTGAGCCGTTCCGTCGTTTCGTCGTAATTGATCGTGCCCCAAAAACTGACATTCGGCGTGATGCGAAGGTGATCCAGCGTCGGCGGCGATCCGGCCGGCAACATCGCCGGGTCAAACAAGCGCAAGATCCGCGGTTGATCGCAAGGCCGCGTCACCAGTTGCAACAATTGCGAGAAGTAATATTCCGGCGCCGCCAGATTGAACTCATCCAACAGGACCACGTACAGGCTCTGCTTCTTGTGATCCCAATCGCGCATGGCTTGCACCAGCCGCGTCGCCAATCCCGTCGGACCCGGATCGTATCGGCCGTGAAAGCTATCAAAGAAGCCGAGCAAATAGCGATCATCGGACCATGTCCGGCGAACGGCGACTTCAAGTAATGCGTTCCCATGGCCCAGCGCCCGCGCCAATGTGGTCACTGCGCTGGATTTACCATGACCGGGCGGGCCCATGATGAGATTCAGGCTCTGTGATTTCAACGATACATAGAGATTGGTGACGAAGTCTTTGGCAAAGCCAATGCCGGCGGCTGCTAGTTCTGTCGTCAAGCGACCCACCAATGCGATTTCATCGTTGGCGTTGGCCAATGGCTTTGACGGCTCGATCGGCGCACCTGCATCCCAACCGGGTGGTGCCGCATCTTTGGACGGCATCGCAGCGGCGGCGGCTCCGGATGCGATTACATGCACGCCACCCGCGAGCGCAGCCACCAATGGAACCTGTTCTCGGATTTGTTCCGTCAGATGAGAGATGCCGTCGCGCAGGCGAACGTTCAATTGCTCTTGTTCTCGATTGAGCGCATCGCGCCGTGATTCCACTTGGGCGATGCCGCGTTCCAGTTTCTCAATAGCGCCATCGTGTTCGCGCTGGCGCTTCTCTAACTCGTCGCTCAACTGTTGCCGCCGTGACACTTGCTCGGCTTGAAGTTGCTTCACTTGGGCGTCGATGTCTTTGGCCCGATGCTCGACTTCGCGCTGCAAGACTTCTTCAAGAGCTTTTTTACCCTCGTCAGTCCGGAGATACCGGCCGGCAACGGCAGAGCGCTCGCCCTGAAACGCCGTCAGTGAGGTGAACAGCCGGGCCACGCGGCGGCAGCGCTGTTGCGTGACCTCATCCGTTCCTTCGGAAACTTGATCGGCCGCGGTGCGCAACCGTTGCACCAGTTCGGTCGGCACGTCGTCGATCTTTTGCGACTTGAGATACCACTCCGCCAACTGTGCTTCCGGCAGACGGTCGTGCGGATGACTTGATTTCACTTTGTCAATCGGCCCGACCAACATGCGGAACGGCCGGCGAATCACCTCATTGCGTATTGGTTCCTGCGGTTCATAAACAACTTCATTGACACCCTGCGCCCGCAGCATCCCCGGCGCGAATTCATAAAAGACATTGTCGCGCCCGGCCGCCGTCCAATGCAGCGAATCCCATGCGCCCTCGTAAACACCGGTCAACAGCTTCTCTCGATGCAGCGGCCCGAAATACTTTTGACCGCACTTCACGAAGAATACTGGCGTGACCGGTTGATCGGGCCGGCGGATGATCATGTCAGCCGACTCGGGATCGAATGCCGGCACCTCGATTACCACAGCCACGCTGAGGCCCTGGCCTTCGATCGGCACCACGTTGCCTTTGATGACAAAGGCGCAATCGGTTTCCTTGTATGGCTTGGTAATGTTCTCGGATGGCTGCACGCGTACGAAGTCACCGCCGCGCAAGTCACCGCGATTGACGAGGAACACATAGCCGGGGTTGGGAAACTCCTCGGCGGGCTGGGTAACCGCGCGGCCATGCGTGAAACTATACAGCGGATAAGCGTTGCCGACACGACCTGCGGAACTTTTGCCTACCCCGGACCACTCGCTTACCACCGCGAGATATTGCTCCCGCGACGGATCAAACTCTGCCATTCAACTTCCTCGCCAGTTCAGCGCCCACAGGGGAACGGGCGAAGGGACCAATCTGATTATAGGACCGCGCCACTCCTGACCAGAGAACGTGGTATGCGCCGTGACCAAACCGCAGTATATATAATTGACGCAACGAGGAAGGAAACGCGAATGCCGCCGACGCCACTAAATTGTGAACCGACTGATCACACAGATCAACGTATCTATCAACTCGCCGCCCGCCTCCATAGTCTTGGCGACGAGGTGGATCGCCAGTGACCGACACGGAGGCCATTGCACAGTTGCTCAACGCCATCGTCTCGACGGAGCCGAAGCCGTGGTATCCCGGCGACTATGTCCGGGCCAAAGGGGTTTCCCGCGATGCCGTCGATGAACCGCTGAATCGGTTGCGCGTCGCCGGCCTGGTGCGGATGACAGATTGGGAGGCGGGTAAAGGCCAGGGTTATTATCTCACATCCGAAGGCCAGCGGGCCTTGCGCAATCCGAAGCGCTTGGCCGATCCGGCACCTCAATCATCGTCGATCGAACAGGTGCCGCGCTTGCGGGCGGCGAGCGATGAATCAACCGTTACTCGCTTACTCATCGCGGCGCAAATCGGCATGTTTGCCGTGGGCTTCGCCCAGGCCATGGAGCTTGGCACGCCAGCAAACCAGTATTTGGCCTACGGCACGGCTCCAGTCGTCCAGTCGTTCGCCGTTTCGACCCAAGCACTTCTCGTTCGCGACGCCTGGTGGACATTGCTCAGCTACGCATTGGTCCACGGCGGCCTGATGCACTTGGGCTGCAATCTCTTCGGCCACTTCTACGACGCCTCGCTGCTGGAACGGTTGATGGGCAGCGTTCGCTTCTCGGCAGTGTATTTGATCTCGGTGCTATTCGGCGGCATTGGCGCGGTGCTGGCCTCGCCAAAAGCGAACATCGTCGGCTCATCCGGCGGCCTGTGCGGCGTGTTCGCGGCGCAATTCGTCTGGTTCACGCTGCAACGGCATTTGTTCGACCACGCACAATGGAGTTCATTGCTTCGACATTACTTGCGTGTCTGCTTATTAGTCGCCGTCATCAGCCTGATCCCCGGCGTCAGTTGGGGCGGGCACCTCGGCGGTGCGGTGGGCGGCTCGCTCACCTGTTTGCTGATCAGCCTGACGAACAGGAACAATACCTGGCTGCGGCGGCTCGGTTGGCTCGGCGTCGTGCTATTGCCGCTTCTGGCCATTGGTGGCGAGTGGTGGTGGCTGCACCGGTGAGTGCGGCCACGACTCTTCAAGCAACAGCCCGGCAATCGCTGCCGCCGCCTTCCACGCATCGCCTAACGATTTGACATATTCCAAACGCGCTTGCGCGACCGAGCGCTGCGCTTCCAACACCTTCAACGAATCCAGTTGCCCCGCCATTTCCGCCTGCGCCGCCAATTGAAACAACTCCTTGGCCTTGGGTATCACCGCGTCGCGATAGCGACTGACTTTGCGGCTCGCGCTGCTGTAGTCGCGAAATGCCGTGGCCAGCCGATCCACCAGATCGGTCTCCACACGGCACACCTCGCGCTCGGCGTCGCCGAGCATCGCCCGGGCGGCCATGATGTTGCCCTCGTTGCGATTTCGGATCGGCAATGGGAATTCCAGGCTGACGCCAAAGTCATGCGATCGGTTCTGCCCTTGCCACATATAGCTCGAACCCACCGTCACGTTGGGCTTGGGTTCGACCCGGGCACGATCCAATGTCAGCCGCGCCCTTTCGGCAGCGGCTTGAGCGGCGAACATCTCCGGATGAACGTCCACCACGAAGCGTCGCGTCGTTTCCAAATCATACTGTGGCAAGGCAGTTTCCAGCGTTCCCAAAATCGCTGTTTGAGGTAAATCGGTCACACCGACAGCAGCGGCCAGCCGCCGAAATGCGGCAGGCGTTTCACTGTGCGCGGCTTCCGCATCCGCACGGTAACGCTCGTGATCCACTTCCAACTGGAGTACATCCACGCGGCTAATCCGCCCGGCCGCATGCAGCCGTGCCGCCTTGCTCACTGATTCAACAGCATAGGCAGCAAGAGCATCCTGCACGTCGGCACGAGCCTGGATTGCCAACAGATCGAAATAGGCCTGGCGAACCGCCGTGATCGACGCCGTGCGCTGGGCCGCCACCAGCCACGTCGCCCGGTCGATGTCCCGGCAAGCGGCTGCGATATCGAGGGTACGTTTTCTGGGTACGACGATTTCCTGCGTGAGGCCCGGTGCCAAAATGCCGGAGGGCCCAGTCTTATCCGCGATCTCATCACCGGTGAAAACGAACGTGGGATTCGGATAAAGCCGAGCTTGCACGGCCTTGCCCCGTGCCGCCTCGACAGCGTACTCCGCCTGTTGCAACTTCGGATGGTTTCGCAAACTGAGTCCGACCAAATCATCCAGCGACATCGCCGCCGGCGACTGGCCCAGTGCCACCCCCGCCAACACCAACCCCAATAATGTCAACCGACCCCGCATAGCGCAACTCGATCCCTGAGATAGCGCGGCACGTCTGAGGTATCGGCTGTTGGACTAGTCGTAGTCCAGTGATTCGACGTAAACCTAAATCATTATGACCCTAAACTCAAAAGTAACAACTTCTGAAAAAATCGGGGAGGATTTCCTTGGCCCATGATCGGTTTTGAAGATTGCGCCGTTTACCGTCACGACTGACACTCCATCAGGGCCCCGGTGGTCCTCCAAGGCGCAGTCGCAATTGAATAAAGTCGCTGGCGGCGACGGCACCGTCATTATCGAAGTCAAATCCAAAGGTAGTGCCGCCAAGCGCGAGGCGGAATTGAATGAAATCGTTTGCAGCCACCGTGCCATCGGCAGTGATGTCGCCGAAGAGTCTGAAAATCTTCAATAGATCCAAGGGGGACGGAGTGGGTGTCTGATCATATTCATAATCGTCGCCGGCTATGGTGTCACCGGGGCCGGTGCCGTCAATGCCCGCGCCGGTGAATTGCGAAGCCAACCCATGAAGGGCATAGCGGCCATCGGACAGAGAAACGTTATCCACTACGCCGCCAATGAAAGACAATGTTGTAATCGTTCCCGGCCCGGCGTTATTGACGGAAGCGGATAGCGTGACCGATCCAAAATTTGGACTGACGCGATTGAGCGTGAAGGCCGCCGCGGCGTTGACATCACCGCCAACAAACGTCACATGCGAGTCAAAAGTCAATGCGACATCCGTGACGCGTGACCGCTGCGCCCGGTCAAACGGATTCGACAATAGTGAGTTGATCGTGACATTGGTCACAATCGCTGCCGGCGTCGCCCGGTCCTCCAGGCGCTGGAGCGACAACATTCTTCGGTTGTTGGCCGATGTTGTACGATCTTTGCTCGTGAACCAACGCATCGGATACGGCTCCCGAAAGACCTGGGAATGAAGGGCCTGGTGATGTCCTTGAGTGTAACTGAACTAGAATCGGATACAACGGCTGTTCAAAACAAAACGGCGTGATTCCCTCGACTGGTCGGGGGGATCACGCCGCTGGCATTCAGTTACGCTACTCGATCAGATCGAGCCGCCGAAGCGCAGGCGGAACTGGATGAAGTCACTGGCGGCGACCGCGCCATCGTTGTCGAAGTCGAACAGTTGGAACGGCGGCGAACTATTACCGAGGGCCAGGCGGAACTGGATAAAGTCGTTGGCCGCCACAGTCCCGTCGCCGGTGTAGTCGCCGAAGATTCGGAAGACCTTCGCCAAGTCCAAAGCGGCCGGCGACGCTGCTTGGTCGAATATGAAGTTATCGCCACCGGTGCCGTTGCCGTCGCCATCGAGACCGGCACCGGTGAACTGTCCGGCCAACGCATGCAGCGCATAGCGACCGTCGGCCAAGGAAGTGAAGTTGACCGACCCGCCGGTGAAGGTCAACGTCACTACCGTGCCGGGACCCGTGTTATCGACATTCGCTGACAGCGTGACGGATCCGCCGCCAACTTTATCGAGTGTGAACGCGGCTTCCGGAGTGCCCAAGAACGCCACCTTGGAATCGAACGTGATGGCTACGTCAGACACATAGGATCGTTGTGCCTTATCGACCGGGGTCAGCAGCTTTGAGTTGATGGCCACACCGGATACCTTTGCGGCCACCGCAGCCGGTTGTACCTCGAAAGCCCCGATGTCGGCCGACGCACCAGACACGCGATTAAAGCCCGGGCCGCGTTGGTCGTTGGCCAAGGTCAACAAGTTGTTACCCGCGTTAATCGCTGCGCTACCAGTCAACAAGGCATGAGTAGCCGTCGGTCCACCATTCAAACTCGACAAAGCTCCGAGCTTGGCATCCTGTGGGGTTGCCTGCGTGCCGTTGACATTCCCGGTGCCGGTAAAAGTCGCATTGCCGTCGTCGGCGATGCCAATCAGGTTGTTATCACCCGACACATTGGTGGCCACTTCGATACTCACATCCATGCCGATGGCTGTCAGGGAATTGTTCCCCGCCACGATGGTGCTGGATAACAACAGCGGATCCAGGGACGCGACTTCGAAGAGCGAGATGCCACCGCCGGTGTTGGCTTCGTTGGCGGTAATGGTACTGTTGAAAATCTGGAGTTTGCTGGTCCCGTTGAACGTGTTCAGCGCGATGCCGCCGCCGGGGCCGCCCGTGGCCGAGTTGCCCGAGATCGTCGTATTGGTGATCTTCAAGCCGCTGACGACGGTGCCGTAGAAGTAGAAGCCGCCGCCGCCGAAGGAGCCGGAAGCGAAGTTGCCCGTGATCGCGGATTGTGAAATGTCCGTCGATCCGCTGACGACAAAGTAGATGCCGCCACCCTGGGTATTGGCGCTGTTGCCGGAGACGGTGGAGCGGCTCATGACCAACTTGCCGGCCAAGTCGATGGAAATACCGCCGCCCGAACCGACGCGGAAAGTGCCGGGTGCCCCCGTGGAGGCGTTTTGCGACACCGTCGAATCAATGATTGTAATGGACCCAGGCTCGGTCGGGAACGCGTTGCCAGCCAGATAGATCCCGCCACCGGTGGCCTCGGCGGAGTTGTTGGTCAGCGTGCAGTTCGTGAGGTTCAGATGTTCATCTTCGACGAAGATACCGCCGCCACGCTGTTTGGCAGCAGTGCCAGCCAACAAACCATTGGTGATGATCAAGTTCGACAGATTGACGACATTGCCGATCCCGGCGATGGTGACATTCATCACCCGGCTCAGCTTGTTGGCGTCCACGACGACCTTTGCCGCTGGACCGGTAATTGTCACACCGTCGGCGACCGATAATTCGCCCAGCGTCAGCGTGATCGTCTTTTGCGTGGCAAAGACGGTGGAATCAAAGGTGATGCTGTCCGGTGAGCCGGGCACGCCGTTGGCGAGCTTTAGCGCTTCACGGAAACTGATGTCGCCTTTGGTGGTGTTGCCGTCATCTTCATCATTGGTGATATCCACGGTGAACGTTTGCGGAATGGTGACCCGGAACGTGCCGAGGTTCCCTTGAGCTGCCGCGGCAGGTACGCCATCGGTGTCGAAGACCTGATTCGCCACGATGGCCACAGTGTAAATGCCGGCGTCGGCGACATCCCACGAGCCGCCGGGGATGGTAAATGTGTACGTTCCCGTCACTGGCGTCGAATTAACCGCCTTGTCGGACACAGCCGCGGTGATGGCCAACTTGGTGAAACCATCCGGCGCGGTGATGGTAATGTCGTTGACATCAATCGTGGACACGTTGATCAAGCTCTGCAAGTCGGAATAAACAATCGACACGGTATTCGGCGTGACCGCGGGCGCGCCGATATTCGGTACCGGGATCAACGACCCACCCGGTGCGGGGTCGGACGACTCCACGGAGCCGATGTCGATCTTGCCGTCGAGGACACGCGCCAGGCCGCGCTGATCGGTGCTGAGCGCCGGCAAGGGGTTGCTGCCGGTGTTGCGAACTGGGCTGCCGCTCAGTGGCAGGCGCGTCTGCGTTGGCCCGCCATTGCTGGCCAGCGGGGCCAACTTGGCGTCCAACGGCGACCCCAGCGTGCCGGTCAGGTTGTTCGCGCCCGTAATCGTGTGGCCGGCGTTGCCCGCACCGATCAGACTGTAATTCACGTTCATGGCGAAGCCATGAAAGATGTCCGGCGATGACGCATGAACATTTCCCGAGATGATGCTGCTTTGAATGTCAAGGATGGCTGCCGTGGATCCCGCGCTGGTGGCGATGCCGCCGCCGGCTGTCGAAGCGCTATTGCCGGAGATCGTCGAATTGCGAATGTTGAAAGTGCCATCGCCTCCGACGATCGAAAGCGCCCCGCCGCGGCTAGATGCCGTATTGTTGGAGATCGTCGAGTTGGAGATGGTAAAGCCGCCGGCGCCGACCAGGCCGTAAAAGTAGACGCCGCCGCCGCCGTTAGCGCTATTGCCCTGGTTGTTGTTGTTGATGGTGGAATTCTCCACCGTGAGGCTGCCACCGTCGAAGAAGTAGATGCCGGCACCCCGGCCGCCTTTGTTGCCGCTGACCGTAGAGTTGCGCAACACCAGCGACCCGCCCGGACCGATGGCGATTCCGCCGCCGGCATCGGTGTTGGCCGTGCCGGCCGTATTGCCATTGATCACACAGTTTTCGATGGTCAGGCTGCCGCCACCAATGGCGTTGATGCCGCCGCCATCCAAACCAGTCACCAAACCCTTGGTCATCGTCAGGTTCGAGATGGTGACAGGGGATGTCGTGAAGATGGAAAAAATGCGCCCAGTGCTATTGGCATCGATGGTTACCGCCGGCTTGCCCGACGGCACGGTCATCGTCAGCAGTGCGGTATCGTTGACAGCGACTTCACCAGTCAGCGTGATCGTCGTCGCCGATGCGAAATCGAAATTGATGATGTCATCGATGCCGTTGACGTCGGCCAGTCCCACGCAATAGCGAATATCGCCCGTGTCCCCGGTACCGACGCCCGCGTCACCGGTCAGGTTGACGGTAAACGTGGTGGGCGTGGTTCGGTCTTCCAAACGGTTTAGCCATAAGCGACCGATTCGGTTCGCTATGGAATTCCTTCGACGAGCGCGGACACTTGCGATATTGCGCATAGCTGCACCTTTTGAAAGACCGGGAGCGCTGCTGCCCCGAAAAAATTGGGTGATGCACTAAGTCTAACCGAAAGACGCAAAGTTACAACAGTTTTGCGCGCACCATTTACGACGGCCGACCAACCTCGCGTTTCTCTTTGCGCCGGCAACCGTTATAATGCCGCCATAAGGCTAGGACGCCATGCCCGTGGTCTGGAGGTGGGCCGTGTTTCGCATCCGACGCATTTTATATCCGACGGACTTTTCACCGTACGCCAACCAGGCGTACTTTCACGCCGTCGGCCTGGCCGAATTGCACGATGCCCATCTTACGGTGATGTACGTTTTCAACGCCGAGGCGGACCCGAATGGCGACATTGAATATTGGCGCGGCCAGCTGGAACAGATTCGCCCCGCGAACACGGCGATTCCGGTCAAGCATGTCCTATTGGAAGGCAATCCCGTTGATGTCATCCCGCGCTACGCCGCCGAGGCCGGCATCAACATGATTGTGATGGGCACCCACGGCCGCACCGGCCAGGAACGCCTGCTCATGGGCAGCGTCGCCGAACAAACTCTGCGCAGCGCTCCGTGCTCGGTGCTGGTGGTCAAGCTACCGAAGCGAATCTCGACGGAAGTCCAGCCTGACTTCGAAACCGTCAGCGTTGTGGCATGAGACACTGGATCTTGTTGCTGTTGACGTGCGGTTGCACGCCGACGAACTCTTCGCCATTCCCCGCCGTACCGCCGCCGTGTCGTCAAGTCGTGACCGTGGTGCCCGACAGCACTTGCCCGAATGTCACCATCACCGCGTGGTCGAAAACCGGCGATGCGTGGACCAAATCACTCGACCCATTCGCTGGAGTTGTTGGCTCGGGCGGCATCGCGCCCATTGGCGCTAAGCGCGAAGGTGACAAGCGCACGCCGGCCGGCACCTTTCCGCTAGGACCAGCTTTCGGCTACGAGCCGACTGCCGACACGCGCTTGCACTATCGCCAGGCAACGGCCGACGATTATTGGATCGATGCCGTGCAGTCACCAGACTACAACCGCTGGGTCCACGGCACCAAGCCCACTTGCTCGCACGAATTGCTGCGCCGCGGCGACGATCAATACCGCTTGGCCGCCGTCATCGGCTACAACCTCGATCCCGTCATCCCTGGCCGCGGCAGCGCCATCTTTCTCCACATCTGGAAACAACCTGGCCAAGGCACCGATGGCTGCGTCGCGCTGAATGCTGAGAATGTCGCCAAATTGTTGCGTTGGCTCGACCGCCGCGCCGAGCCGGTGATGATGATTGCGGAATCAGGTGCACATCGAACGGGCGAGCGGTGAGCCAACTCCTGACCACTGTTGCACCCACTACAGATCTTACCCATAATAAGCTGCGGAAAACCCTCCATAATAATATCCGCTCAGGGGTCAAATCATGTTGCCACGCCTGACTCGCTGGTTCGGCCGAACCTCACCGGCCTACCGCCTGCAGCGGCCCCCGCGCTTATTACCCCTTGAAGAGCGGATTACACCGGACGCTACTCCGCACAACCTGGCAGTGAGCAGTTTCTACCAGAACTGGAACAACGCTTCCCTCATCACCGCGGATGACAATTGGTCGGGCGTGCTCAGCGTCACCGGGTATCTGGGTGACGACACGTTTGTTGAAGGAGTCGATCCCCAGACCGTCGTGACGCCCTATGCGACGGTCGATGTGATTGCCAACCAAAGCAGCGCGACCATTACTACCGGCGGTGTTGCGGAATTCGACGGCCTTGCAGATGGAGTAATTGCGCTTCAAGGAGACGGGACTGCCGATGCGCCGAATCTGGTCGTCTCGATCAACACCATTGGGCGGACCAACATTTCGATTTCCTACAACCTCCGAGACCTTGATGGGACTACGGACAACGCCGTTCAGCCGGTGGCTTTGCAATATCGCATCGGCAACGCCGGCAATTTCGTCAACGTGCCAGCCGGCTTCGTCGCCGATGCGACCACTGGTCCGAGTCTCGCCACCAATGTGACTCCGGTCAAAGTCACGTTGCCCAGCGCGGTTGATAATCTGTCACTCGTTCAGTTCCGCGTGATTACCACGAACGCCGTGGGTAACGATGAATGGGTGGGTGTTGACAACATCGTGGCCGCCAGTCAAGAGTTCGCCATCAATACCTACACGACCAGCACCCAGGCTCTGCCGGCGGTGGCCGTGGATGCCGACGGCGACGTCTTTGTCTCCTGGGACAGCTTCGGTCAGGACGGCAGCAGTTGGGGCATCTATGGTCAGCGATTTAACGCGGCAGGGACGAAGATCGGCGTCGAGTTGCAGGTCAACACCTACACGACGAGCCTTCAGCAGCGATCGTCGGTGGCCGTGGACGCCGACGGCGACGCCTTCGTCATCTGGGAAAGAGGCGGCCAGGACGGCAGCGGCCTTGGCATTTACGGTCAGCGATTTGACGCAACGGGGATGAAGGTCGGAGGGGAATTCCAGGTCAACACCCACACGACAAATTCCCAGCTAAACTCATCGGTAGCGGTGGACGCCGACGGCGACGCCGTGGTCGTCTGGCAGAGCCTTTACCAGGACGGCAGTGCCCTAGGCATTTACGGTCAGCGGTTCAACTCGGCGGGGGCCAAAGTCGGCGGCGAGTTCCCGATCAACACCTACACGACGAATGGCCAGACTTTCCCATCTGTGGCGCTGGACGCTGACGGTGATGCATTGACCGTGTGGGGCAGCTTCGGCCAGGACGGAAGCGACTACGGCGTTTACGGGCAGCGATTCAACTCAGCAGGGGCCAAGGTCGGCGTCGAGTTCCAGATCAATACCTACACGACGAGTTTCCAGGTCATTCCATCGGTGGCGGTAGACGCCGACGGCGACGCCATTGTGGTGTGGAGCAGCCTCGGCCAGGACGGAAGCACCTACGGCGTTTACGGGCAACGGTTTAACTCGTCGGGCGCCAAAGTCGGCGTGGAGCTCCCAATCAACACCTACTCAACGAGTGGCCAGAGCTATCAATCGGTAGCGATGGACGCCGACGGCGACGCCGTGGTCGTGTGGGAGAGCACTAGCCAAGACGGAAATGGACTCGGCATTTACGGCCAGCGGTTCAACTCGGCGGGTGCAAAGGTCGGAGTCGAGTTCCAGATCAACACCTACACAACGAGTGCCCAGAGATTCCCATCGGTAGCGATGGACGCCGACGGCGACGCTGTGGTCGTGTGGATGAGCGACGGCCAGGACGCCAGCGCCAGCGGCGTTTACGGCCAGCGGTTTGGTTCGCCCAATCCGGTCCCGAAGGTTTCGAACATCCAAGTTAACGATGGCTCGGCGCAACGCTCGACGGTGACGTCGCTCAAACTCACCTTCGATTCCCCCGTCAGTTTCGTCGGTCTTCCGGAGGCGGCGTTTTCTTTGGTCAACCAAAAAACCACCAATGCGGCGACGTTGGCAGCCGCTGTGGACATGTCGGGCACCTTTGTCACGCTGACGTTCACCGGCGGCTCTGTTGATCAACTTTCACTTTCGGATGGCCGGTACACGTTGACTATCAACGCCGGTCAGTTCACTGGCAACGGCTTCGATGGCAATGGTGATGGCATCCCCGGCGACGACTATGTATTAATTGGTTCGCCGGCCAACGGACTCTTTCGCCTCTTCGGCGACGCCGACGGCGATGGCGCGGTTGCCGCCAACGACTTCATTCAGTTCCGACTCGCCATCGGTGGTTCCAGCGTCGTCTTCGCCTTCAACAGCAGCGGTGTTGTCTCGAATAGCGACTTCATTCAGTTCCGCCTGCGCTTCGGCGGGTCGATCTGAGCGGCGATTGTGGATAGTGAGATTTCTGGTCACTTGAACGTGTAGAACCGGTGCCAACAACGATGCGGTGTCGGCGCGACGTGGGCTTTGCGTGGCCCGGGCGCGGGAACACATTGCCGATTTGATCCCGAACGGCCAGGGCTCGCCATCACTTTTTTGATTCGTCTCCTGAAAAGCCAGTAGGATGCCATTTTGCAAGACTTTCCGCGCATCAGGTCACTCGCCCGGGGGTACTGCACATGTTTCGACTCGGTCCAACCATGTCCCGTCGCCTGGCCACCAACCGCCGGAGCACAACTGCGAGGCGCTTCGACGGTTCGTCGTCGCGGGTGCGGCTCCTTGTGCATGGGCTGGAAGACCGGACTGTGCCGGCGTCAATCACCATCAACAGCAATGCTGACGACACAATAGTTGACGGCAAGGTGACGCTGCGCGAAGCGCAGTTTTCCGCCAATATCAACGCCGACCTCAACGCGGACGTGACCCTGTTTCGCATCGGCGCCTATGGCGCGGAAACGCTCACTTTTGATGCGACGTTGTTTTTCACGCCGCAGAAAATCACTTTGACATCGAGTCTCGGCCAAGTGACCGGTGACACTCAATTCGTCGGCACCAACAAGACCAAAGTGACCGTGACGCGGGCGGGGCCGCTGTTTCGCTTGTTCGATGTCAGTGTCGCGGGCGTGGGCAACGTCTCCTTCGCCAACATGACCATCACCGGCGGCAGTGTTTCGGGCGGCAACGGTGGCGGCATTCGTGCCGGTGACGACAGCGTCACGGTTACGAACTGCGTAATCTCGAATAACACATCGAACAACAATGGCGGCGGGCTTGCTGTTGCAACAGGCGGAACTCTGACTCTGACCAACAGCACCATTTCCGGCAACTCTGGCTTCTCGGGCGGGGGCGTC
>JANNLP010000095.1:0-2504 GCA_031396905.1 Gemmataceae bacterium | reverse complement strand
TCGTTCACCTTGCTCGCGGCGGCCGCCGTGCAGGTGCTGGTGGGCGGGGCCTTCGGCCTGGGCTGGTTCGGCCTGCCGCGCCTGGGCATGGCGGGTGTGGCGCTGGGGCAGGTCGTGGCGTATCTTGGTGGCGCCTTGTTCCTGCTCGCCTACTTGCGCAGCGGCCGGGCAACGCTGAAGCTGGAAATCGCCGCCACACCGTTGCGGCGAGACTTGCTGCGCGACATCCTGCGCGTCGGCGCCGTGGCCTGCTTGTCGCCGTTGCAGACCGTGCTGACGATCCTCGTGCTGACGCGCCTCGTCGCGTACTTCGGCACCGATGCACTGGCCGGTTACGGCATCGGCACCCGGCTCGAATTCTTGCTCGTGCCCATCGCCTTCGCCGTGGGCGTGGCCTCGGTGCCGCTGGTGGGCATGGCCATCGGCGCCGGACACATCGCGCGGGCGCGCCGCGTCGCCTGGGTCGCGGCTGGCGTGGCGTGCGCCGCGCTCGGCGCGCTGGGCCTGTTGCTCGCCCTGTGGCCCAACCTGTGGAGCGGGCACTTCACGCAAGACCCCGCCGTGCTGGCCGCGGCCGCGAACTATTTTCAATGGGTCGGACCCGGCTACGGCCTGTTCGGCCTGGGGCTGTGCCTGTACTTCTCTTCACTCGGCGCAGGGCACGCCGTGGGGCCGGTGCTGGCCGGCACGCTGCGCCTCGTGGTCGTCGCCCTGGGCGGCTGGCTGCTGGCGCAGGCCCACGCCGCCCCCTGGACCATCTTCGCGCTGGCCGGCCTGGGCATGGCTGCCTACGGGCTGGGCATGGCGTGGGTGGTACACATCGCGCGCGGGGGCGCGAGGCGGTGATCGGTTTGTGAGGTCGACGTGAGCGTGCTTGTTCCAGTGAACAAATGCGGCGCCGACGCTAGCGAGCACATTGGCACTCGGGGTAGTTGTACGTTGGCCCGCGTCGCTGATATGCCAGTTCCTGTCGCGTGGTTTCAAGCTTGGCCCGAAAGGGGCCGCACTTCCTGATGCAGGCATCGAGTGCGGCTTCAAGGAATGTAGACGAGGTGGTTTCCGCGTACCACATGTAGCTGCCCGCAGCCGCGCAACAGGCAATGAAGTAAACGACGAGCAACCCATGGCGGTGCTTCCGAGCAAGCGAGCCAGTGCCGGACATTACCAGACGCCTAAGGTTCGAGCTCACCCGCCTGAGATAGTGGGCGTAGCCCGCTGCAGCAGGTCGGGTGCGGCGCATTGTCAGGTTGCTGTGTCATGCCAGTTGAGTGGGACGGATTGCGGCGAGCGAGTCCATGAATTCGCTGTCTGCCTTTCCGGTGAAATGCATTGTCGGCTTCCGGCACAGGCGGAGCCTTCGCCTGCTATTGCGGCCCGCGGCAAAGTCGCTCGACCCGCTGCGGATAACTGCTCCAATCCGGGACCCCTACAGGTTGCCCTCCGTACGTATTTCCCAGAGCGTTCGCCGCTTCCCAGATGAGCCTATACGGAGTGGGAGCTTCCGACATCTCGCGCTCGAGCTTCTTCGCCTCGAGCTCGGCATCAAGCTCGCGCTTCCTCGCCTCGTCATAGTCGCGCACCTTGGCCAGGACCAGCCGATTCAGCAAGGCACGGTCGGCGTCCATCATCCGACCGCCGGGGCACAGACGCGCCTCGCCGTACTCTTCAAGCCTTGCCAGCAACAGCGGGATCACCTCTTCACTTACAACACCCTGCTCATTCAACCCGCGAGGGGCGAGCTGCCTGGAAAAGTCGCCGGGTTCGAGCGCATCCCAGATCAGCTTGGTACTGAAATTCGGACTGGCGTACCCAGCGAAATGCCGCTCAATCAGTGTCCGCAGCAGCGTGCGGTCCGGATCGCTCAGAGGTTCGTTCGCCGCGATCAGCGCGGAATCGCCCACGGCCTTTGCCAGGCCGGCGATCCAGCCGGAATCCCTGGCCAGATAACCGCTCGGAGGCACTTGCCGCCAAGGATAGGTCCATCCTGTGCCCCAGATGCGTTCATGTTGTTGTTCAGCGAGTTCCAGTATCCCGCCAAGGCTGCCGGCTCTGGCGTCACGACCCACGGCATGCCCTGCCGCGTACTCCTGCTTCCAAAAATACTCTTCCGTGTTTGCGAGAACGAGGAAACCAGGCAGCAGCGCCACCTGCAAGGCCATCCCTACCGTGACCCATCCCGGCCAGCGCCGGCCCTGGCGCATGGCCCGGTACTGCGCGAGCGGAGCGATGACGCTGAAAGGCAAGAATACCGCGCTGGTCATCAAGAGCACGACCAGCGACGCCCCACCCGGGGCCCCTTTGAAGAATCCAGCTCGCTCGCTGGGAGAAGCCGCTAGGCTGACGAGGAGAATGATCATTACCAGGGAGACAATGAGCCCGCCGACGAGGGCCAACCGGTAGCGAAAGATCCTGGCAAGCAATGCTACGTCTACGATCACCCCATAGGCGACGATCAGCACAAAGATCAGAATGAATCCAATCCCGTCCATTCGCCACTGGCCGTA
>JANNLP010000092.1:0-4706 GCA_031396905.1 Gemmataceae bacterium | reverse complement strand
ATCATTCCGCGGCCGCCTCCTCCGTTGTTTCCGTCCGGGCCGGCCATGTATTGGCCCGGCTGCTGCGGCCAAAGATCCACCTGACCCATCGCCGTGACTTTCAGGCCCATATGAGGACCAACGCGAATTCCGGTCTCCATCCATTTTTGCCCACCCTGGCTGCCAAAGGTGGCGGCGTCCACTGTGACTTCCTTACTGGCTTCGGCGGCCAACCATCGAATCGCCAACAGCTTGGCCGGTCGCAATTCCAATTCACCGAACTCTTCGGCCTTGGCCTTCAGCGTCGGGTTAACGATGCGTCCGACGATTGCGAACTTGACGGTTCGCACAACGTCGTCATCGCGGGTTCGCAATAACCGGGGGTGGACATTCTCGCGGATTCGTCGAATGGCCAAGTCCGCGCGCTTGGTCGCTTCCGCGTCGCCATTGGCAGCGACGCGATGGAGTCGTGCGTAGGCCCGCGGTCCGAGTTCAACCAGGTCGCGGACAGCGGTCTCCCGGTCGGCGAATGCGTTACTCGAAAGGCGTGTTACCGCGTCTTCAGTTTTCTGTCGCTCGTCATCGGTCAAGTGGACGCCGAATTCGATCAGGCGCATGTCCTTCTGCGGAACGACCAGTTTCCCGTAAGCAGTCATGATCTCGACGTGTTCCTGCAACAAACTCATGACCACGATGCTTCCATTCGCAAAGCGCACCTCGGCTTGACCGGCGGTGGGTCCATTCGGCGTTCCTGATCCGTCAGTGCCGGCGCCCTGAACGTTGGTTCGTGCCACGGGCGCGGCAAACAGGATGATCAAGCCGCCCAACAGCGAAAGTGCAACACGACCGTTTTTCATGGCAAACCCTCATCATTGCTTCCGTATCAAGTTACCGCCACCGAGATGTTGCTTCGATCCGTTGGCATGGTTAGCCTACTTGACCGCTGTGATATTGCGGGGCTTTTCATGGCGCGGCCGCCTGCCGCTGTTCAATGCGAAAACCGGCAAAGGGACCGTAAGCACGACTCGTAACGCCATTGCGCGTCGCCGACTGAAATCCCGCCTGCGGACCAAGTATCGTCACGCGAATCACCGCTGTCTGGCCGGGTCGCAGAACGCCGGCATGAAGTGCCGCTGTGGCCAGTGACGAATCCATGGTGTAAATGTTGTTGCCGTAAATTGCCGACTGATTGGCGACACCCGGCTGCGGGCCTACCAGGCGAAAGCGAAGAGTCTTGCCAATTTGATCGGAATACTTGGACGGCGTGCCGGGATCAGGGAGGGCTGCTGCCGACGTCATTTGCTCTAACAGGAGGGCATTTTGCAGACGCAGACTGCGCAAGTCGGTGAGCTTCGCTTGTTGTTCGCCGAATGGCAGCGTCGCGATGCGCAACAAATCGAGCTTGATCTTTCCGACAACTTTGAATTGTGTGGTGTAGACCACGTCTTCGGACGAAGTATCCAGTGTTTCGTCGGGTGATAAGTTGGCCCGCATATCTGCGACGATACCTTGCGCCTGACGTGCCGTCTCTCCATCATTTCGGTTGGCAGCACGTACTACCGCCGGGTACGCCGCTTCCTTGAACGCAAGCAGGGTGCCCGACGCCGCTTGTCTTCGGTGCGGCTGAGTCGACGCAAGATCGGCAATCGCCGCGTCGATCTGATTTCGGTTTTCGTCGGATAAGCGAAGCCCGAATTCAATCCGCTGGATGTCGGCGAACGGTATGACCAGCGGGCCGTAATCCGTCTGCACGTCGAGCCTGGCTTCCCGCACCAGCACTCTCATCGTGCTGCCGTCAACAAATCGAATCTCACACGGCGCAGGAACAGAATTGTCTTCAACCGCGCCACTTCGCGGAGCGTTGTTGACTGCGGCGGCAAAAGTACCGCACACAGTGACGAGAATAGTCGCGGCTACCGCGAGGCTGAGCGCCTTGAGGCCACATTGAGCGGGCGGCCTAAATGCCATGACTCCTCCCGGATACAGCATGAGAAGCCCAACAAGTCGGTCGCATTCAGAGACGCCGCAATGGGTTGAGATTGCGCGCGACGAAAAATGGCCTCTCCTATTTTACAACTTGGTCGGGACCCGTCGGATGGAATTCAATGCCAGGAGGATGAACAAGGAACGGGAGCGGCCAGTCGCACCCAATGCACGAATATCACATCCGCGCTATTGACAACTAGCACCGTACTGTACTACTGTAACAACACAGTAGTACACTGGGGTGGAATGACGTTATGTTCGTCACGGTTCAGCCACAGTCGCCGGTGCCGATTTACGAGCAGATCGTCTCGCAGGTCATCTTCAACATCGCGGCCGGCGGGTTGGAACCTGGCACGATGATTCCCAGCGTGCGCGAGACGGCACAGCGGCTGGTCGTGCATCCCAACACCGTAGCCCGGGCATTTCAGGAATTGGAACGGCGCGGCGTGGTCACCGCCAAACGCGGCGTTGGCATGGAGGTCACGCCCGAAGCGCCGAAGCTGTGCCGCGAAGAACGGCAGGACATCGTGCGCAGCCAAATCCGCGACGCCCTGAAAGCGGCCGTGGCCAGCGCCCTGCCGGCCGACGCGATCCGGAAGCTAGTCGAAGATGAACTCAGTCACGTCAACGGGGCCGTCCGCGCCCGGGAGAAGCGCTCGTGAGTGCGATCATCGAAACCAAAGGCCAGACCAAGTCCTACGGCAGCGGGGCCGGCGTGTTCGGCCTCAATCTGTCCGTGCCGGCCGGCGCTGTCTGCGCCCTGCTCGGCGACAACGGTGCCGGCAAATCAACCACGATCAAGATGCTCACCGGTTTGCTGCCTGCCGACGAAGGCACGGCGACAATTCTTGACAAGGACTGCTGGCGTGACGCCGTCGAGTTGCGGCACAAAGTCGGTTACGTTCCCGAGCGCCCGCGCTTCTACGACTGGATGACGGTGAACGAAATCGGCTGGTTCACCGCGGGCTTTCACCTCCCCGGCTTCCTCGCCCGCTTTCGAGATTGGACCGGCAAATTCCGTTTGCGCAACGATGCCAAGCTCAAAGTGCTGTCCAAAGGCGAGTACGCCAAGGTGGGGCTTGCATTGGCACTGGCGCATGATCCTGAAGTGTTGATTCTCGATGAGCCGACATCGGGCCTCGACCTTCGGGTCCGCCGTGAGTTTCTCGAAAGCATGGTGACCATGGCAGCCGAAGGACGCACCGTCCTCATCTCCAGCCATCAGATTGCCGAGGTCGAACGCGTCGCCAGTCATGTCGCCTTCCTGTCGGCCGGCAAGCTGGTGCTGGCCGCCACCGCGGAGGAACTCAAGCAGCGCTTCGTTCGTTTGCGACTGCGCCACGAAGGCATAGCGCCGAGTGAAGCCTCGTTGGGCACCGTGCTCGAGCGCAACGGCACCGGCCCGATATGGTCAGCGATCATCCGCGACCCCATCCCCGACGCCGTCGCCGCACTACGAGTGGCCGACCACATCCACGACTTCGAAGCCACGACGCTGACACTGGAAGAAACCTACACCGTGCTAGCCGGCCGCCCCGACGAGGTGGCGCCATGATCCGCACACTGCTGTGGAAGGAATACCGCGAGCTGCGAACCACGGCGGTGGCAATCACGGTGTTCGCCATTGGGCTGCTTTTCAGCATTCAAGCGATCAGCCTGTCAGCTCCTGAGGCGTCCACGTATGCGGCCGTCATCGTGTGCCTGGTTTGGATGGCGGGGTTAGTGGCGGGAGCTCAACCCTTTGCCGGCGAGTTCGAGAATCGCACGCAGAACTGGCTCGACGTGCAACCGGCCAAACGAAGCCGAGTCGGCCGTACCAAGATCGCGGTCGTCGGAGTGTACCTGGTATTTCACGCACTCGTACTTTGCGGCCTTGGCGTCGGGATGATGTGGCTTGAGCAGAAGTACTTCCCAATCACGATCTTGGCTGTGATCGCGTTCGGCTTCAGTGGGCTAGGATGCGGGCTGTATGCATCATCATTAGCCCGGTCGCCGCTCATGGCCATCGGCTATTCGCTGATCGTACAGGCGATTCTTCTTACCGTAATTGGTTTCGTGGCATTGCTGCTAGCAATTCTGCTGCAACGTCCGCACGAAGCCTACTTGCTGGTCTACGCAGCGTTCATCTGCTCGCCGCTACCATTGATCTTGGCAATGCGGCACTATTCCCGGCCCGACAGGCGACGACTCGTGTCGCTGTTGCAACACCCCAACACTTCCGGTCGAGGGTGGCGATCGTTGATATGGTTGTCATGGCGACAATCGAAATCAGTTTTTTGGATCCTTTCCTGCGCGGGATTGGTCGCGTCCGTCGGTCTGCAATTGGCGCGGGCCGAGACGTTGTGGCCGGCAATCGGTTTAGTGTTTGGCATTATCGCCGGTGTTGGCGCCTTCGCGGCAGATCGGCCGGGAGATGCGTTCCAGTTTTTCGGCGACCGTCGGGTGCCGTACGGCCGAACCTGGTTCGTGAAGTCGGCGATGCGCATTGCGATCTTGTTGATACCCATCGTGACTCATTTTGTCGTTGGCTTGATTACGGTTGCCGCACGCGATTGGGATAAATCCTCGAAGACTGAAATGTTTTCACGAGAGGTGCGTGAGCAATTCTGGATTGCCGTCCATCCAAGCTACTTGTTACTCGGACCGCTCTATGGCTTCGCGCTCGGACAGTTCTTCGGGATGGTCTGCCGCAAAGGCGCTATTGCGGTTGTGCTGGCGGCGATGCTCGGATTCGGCGTGCT
>JANNLP010000042.1:0-17766 GCA_031396905.1 Gemmataceae bacterium | reverse complement strand
ATCAGCACGATGCCGCGAGCCAGCGCATCGCGCACCCCGAACAGTTGAATTGGTTTGCCATCAAGCAAAATCTCACCAGTATCCTGCGTATAGATGCCGGCCAGTATTTTCATCAACGTCGATTTACCGGCACCATTCTCGCCGACCACGGCCAGAACTTCGCCGGCATCAATATGAAGGCTAACGCTGTCGAGTGCCTGCACACCCGGAAAGCGTTTGCCGAGATTGCGGACCTCAAGAAGATGGTTGTCCGCCATGAATTGGGTCTACTTGCCGGCTTTCTTCGCTTCCTGCTCTTTGTACTCGGCCACCGTGATGCCGGTCTTGCCGCCGCCCTTGGTGACGACACGATGCGGCACCGCACGCAACTTCGCGCCGGTGTACTTGCCACCCTTGGCCAACTCCGCCATCGCTTTGACCGACTCGTAGCCAAAGTTGAACGGATCCTGCACGATGGTCGCATGGATGTGCCCGTCTTCGATGCCTTTCAACGTGACCGGGTTTTCGTCGAAGCCGACAATTTTGACCTTGCCGAGTTTCTCCGCGTCCTTCACCGCCGTCAGAATCGCCGGCGGATTGTACGCCCACAATCCAACGAGACAGACATTTGCTTCATTCCGTAACTGCAGCAGGGCATCAGCCGCGTTTTGCACTGCCTTGCTTTGACCCTCCGGCTGATCGGTAAACACCTTCAGCAACTTGTATTTGCCAAATGTCTTCGACCGCGTCGGCAACGCCGGTAGTTTGTTGGTGTCGGCCGGCGCCGGCTCATCGGCCAATTCATCCAATACACCCTGACAGCGCTGATGGGCGTTCAGCGATTCCGTCAGCCCGACAAACAAAGCCACCGAACCACCCGATGGGATTGCATCTTTGACCAACTTGCCTGCGGCACGGCCAGCCAGATAATTGTCGGTGCCTATGTAGCAAAGCCGGTTGCTGTTCGGCGCATCATTGTCCACGGCCAACAAGGGCACCTTCGCGGCCACTTCGTTCAAGTAAGCCGTCTGATTCTTCGGATCGCTGACACTGACCGAAATGGCCTTGATGTTGCGATTGACCAAACTCTCGATCACTTCCTGTTGAGCAGCCGGATCGCCAGACACCGGCTTGCGAAACACGACCTGCACGCCGGTCTCCTTCTCCGCCTTGCGACAACCCGCCTCGACAATCGACCAAAACGGATCAGGATTGTTGGTGACAAACGCGACCTGCGGCGGCTGGATGCTCGCGGCTGCATTAAGGATCGCAATGCTGGCGACGACCGCCAACGCTGACATTCTAAGAAATGCTCTTTGAAAACGGCTCATTGTCATCCTCGTTGGTAAAGTTGCCTGTTGTCAGTCCATTTTGGTGAATCAACCCGCCATGCAGTGGTACCCGCAGTCCACGTATAGTACTTGCCCCGTCACTGCGGACGCCAGCGGGCTGACTAGGAACAGCGTGGCATTGGCGACCTCTTCCGGTTTGATGGCCCGAGGCAGCGGCGAGCGGGCGGCGGCATACTCGATGGATTTCTCGAACTCGCCGGGGCGGATGCTGCGAGCGGCGCGCGATGCATACGGCCCGGCCGAAATGCAATTGACGCGGATGTTCTTGCCGCCAAGGTTGTGGGCCAGTTGCCTGGCATCCATCTGCAGCGCTGCCTTGGCCGTAGACATTCCACCGCCGTAATACGGCACAACACGCTCGCCACCGAGGTAAGTTAACGCCACCGCGCTCGCCCCGCCCGGCCGGGCTTCCATGTATTTCTCGCAGGCCCGCAGAAAGCTCGTCAGTGAATAGGCGCTGATGCCGAGCGCCTCGTAATAAGCGCCGCGACTCGTGTCCTTCGCCAGTTTCGTGATCTCGCGGCTGAAAGCAATTGAGTGAATCAGGATGTCGATGCCGTCGAACTCTTTGCCCACCGCATCCACCGTACCTTGAATCGAAAACTCCGGGTACTTGGCGTAGCGTCGGTCGGTCCGAATCGCCTCAGGCACATCGGCCATGGTATCGTACGAGGCATCGCACGCCAAAACCTTGGCCACCTTGAATTCGCCGCCATCCGGCAACATCCGCGTATCACGATCCTGATCGCGCGTCAGAAAACTCTCGACGATGCCCACCATGCGCGGATGAACCGCCAGCGCAATCTTGGCCCCCGCCGCATTCAACGACTTGGCAATAAACCAAGCAAAAGACTCGTTGTCACCCACGCCAGTAACGAGGGCTACCTTGCCGGTCAGATCGAGCGGATTCATGTCGAAGTTCCTGTTTTTTCAACCGCGTGGCAACTATGTCTTGATATGAATTGTTCCCATGAAATGCAGGCAATGTGGCGAATCACAGCTCGTGCGATTGGCCTCGAACGTGCGAATCCTTCGACCGATCGTCTCGATTTCAAACCGATGGCAATTTCGCGGCCATCATCGAAAAGTGATTCTGTGCCGACTCGTTGCGTTTCATGAGCGTCGGCGAATAGTCGATCACGCCGATGGTGCGGTCGGATTTGAATTCCAACAGGCGAAGCCAGCCGTCGCCGCCGTTGGGTCGCATCTGGAAGTTCACTAGCACCTGCGGAACGTCGCGGCCGCCCGGCGTGCGTGTCGTCACCTTGCCGAGGCCGTCTTCGAGGACGTGACCGTTAAGCGTGAGGATGAAGTTTTCATGCTTCGAAATCAGTTTGTCCCACACTTCCTCACCGTCGCAGACATCATTCTTCGTGGCTTTCGCGACGGCATAGGCATGTGGATTCCACTTTTGTTTCGCGCCATGCTTCTTGTAGTCGTATCGTGTGTCATCGTGGTAAATGTGGGCATGCGTGATGAGAATGGTTTCGCGCTTGCTGTTGGCCGCCACCACTTCGTTGGCCCAGCGGATCACATCCGTCCGAGGGCCGAACTCCAGGGCAAGCACCAGAAATTCGCGGCCGCCGGCCGTGAAACGGTGGTAACTGTTCTCGGTCCGCTCCGGTTCCTTGTCATAGACACCGCCAAAGGTCGGCTGTTGCTGGCACCGCGTCACCGCGAAGTACTCGCTCAGCAGCGTCGTGCGGTCCTTGCAAACGCCGCCCACACTATAATCGTGGTTGCCCGGGCAGAACGCAAACGGAATCTTCGCATCTTCAAGCACGCTCATGGCCTTCGACGCGTTCTGCCACTCGGCCACCGTGCTGCGATTGGTAATGTCGCCAAGATGCAACACCGCCGCAATGTTCCGAGCCTTCTGACTCTCAGCGATCCATCGTGTCTGGGCCAGGTAAGTGTTCGGGTACTTTTCACTGTAATGCTGCGTGTCAGGCAACACCGCAACCGTAAACGAATCCTTCGCCGGCAGCGACGGCACACCCTCCTTGAGCACGCCATCCGCATACGGGTCTTTTTTCTTGACTGCATCGTCTGCGAACAATTCCAACCGCGGCGCAAGCGCTAATGCGGCGCCAATTGCGAGAAATTCGCGGCGGCTATGAATTGGCATAAAGTTTGACCCAGTGGAGTACGCAGGGACTTACTCGGCCTCATTCATCAATTTAGTGAACTATGCAGTTATGACTGTAGGGTAGGTGCAGGGCCGCCCAGCCGGCGTCTCCCGACTCGCGCAAGCCCGGTGGGCAGGCCCAACCGCATTCGTATTCTGACTCATTGGTTCATTCATTCCTGTGAGGCCTTTCATGTACGGCCCTGAACACCACTATTTTGAAGACGTCGACGTTGGTACGACCTGGGAGTCGCCTTCCCGTGTGGTGACGGAAGCTGATGTGCATGCCTATGCCGAGCTTTCGGGCGACTTCAATCCGATCCATGTGAACCCAGAGTACGCGGCCACGACTCCATTTGGTCGGACCATTGCCCACGGACTGCTGACCCTGGCGCGGGCCAGCGGCATGTCCATCGATCACCCAAAAATGCGAACTCTTGCTGTGGTGGAACTGCGGCAGATCAAGTTTCTGGCTCCGGTATTCCCCGGCGACAACCTGCGGGTTCGCACCACGGTGTTGGCCAAAGAACGGCGTGGCCGCGGCAAACGCGGGCATATCACCTGGATGCGGAACGTCCTCAATCAGGACGACAAGATCGTGCAGCAGGGCGAATCGGTGACCGTCGTGGAAGCCCGCGAGCCGGCCGAACGAAAGTAAAGGACACTATTCATGTCGATTCGCACTCGATTCGCTCCATCGCCGACGGGTTATCTACACATCGGGGGGGTGCGCACCGCGCTATTCAACTGGTTGTTGACCAAGCGTCATGCCGGCACCTTCGTGCTGCGCATCGAAGACACGGACACCGAGCGAAACAAGCCCGAAGCGCTGCAACCAATCCTCGATGGTTTTCGCTGGCTCGGCATTCAATGGGACGAAGGCCCGGAAGTGAATGGGCCATATGCGCCGTATTTTCAATCGCAACGGTTTGACACCTACAAGGATGCCGCGCTCCGCATGTTGGCTGAGGGTCACGCCTATCCCGACTACATGACCAAGGAGCAACTCGACGCCGATCGCAAAGCGGCCGAGGCAGCCAAGAAACCCTACATCCATCGCGGCCCTCACCGGGACACGTCGCCGGCCGAATGCGTGAAGTTGTACGAGGCGACACCCGCCGCCCTGCGCCTCAAAGTGCCCGCTGGCCGATCAGTTGTTATCGATGACATCATTCGTGGCCGCGTTGAAGTGCAAACCGATACCATTGGCGACCCGGTGATCCTGCGTGCCGATAGCCGGCCGCTGTACAACTTCGCCGTGGTCGTAGATGACGTGGCCATGAAGATCACGCATGTGGTCCGCGCGGCCGAGCATCTTTCCAATACGCCGACGCAGGTGCTGATTTACGAGGCGCTGCAATACCCACAGCCGACGTTCGCCCATGTGCCGGTGGTCAATGAACCGGGATCGAAGAAGAAACTCTCCAAGCGCGACATGAAGAAGTTCGTCACTGTCGATGTGAAGGCGAAGTTGCGCGCGATTGGTTACACCGACGAACAAATCGAAAGCCGCGACGACCTCAACCCTGCCACGGTGGCTTTCTACCGTGAACTCGGATACCTGCCCACAGCCATCGTGAACTATCTAGCCCGGCTTGGCTGGTCGCTCGACGACAAAGCGGAAAAAATCGACCTGGCCGACATGATTGCCAACTTTGCGCTCGAACGTGTTAACAGCGCCCCGGCCAGCTTCGACCCTGACAAGCTCTATTGGCTCGCCGGCGAATACATGAAGGAACTGCCGCTGAAAGACAAGCTCGTCGGTTGTTTGCCTTATCTGCAGCGTGCGGGCATGATCGGCGCGACGCCGTCCGATGAAGAAAAACGAAAGCTCGCCACGATTATCACTGCAGCAGGTGATCGCCTGAAACTCTTCTCGGACGTACTCACATATGGAGCATCGTTCTATCGGGCGGACCCAACTTATGAAACCAAGGCGGTGGAGAAACGGCTGAAGAAAGCAGGCGCGGCCGACCTGTTAAGGGCGTTTGCCGCCGACCTCGCTAAGGTCGATCCGTGGGACGCGGCTACAGTTGATAGATGCTTGCATGATTTTTGTGCCAGTCGCAACATCAAGTCCGCCGAATTGGTCCACCCGGTCCGCGTCGCCGCCACAGGTGCCGAAGTGGGCATCGGCCTGTTCGACACTCTGGCGATCCTGGGGCGCGACGAAACCGCGCGTCGGATACAATTGGCGCTGAAGCTAGTCCAGATTTGAGCAATGGTCCAGGAGCTAATTTGCCGCCGGATTTTTACCACATCGACTGGCAAACGTCGAATGTAAGTCAATTGCCACGTTCCACCGCACCAGGTTGTTTGGCAAAAACCCCGATTCCAGTTGTCATCGACCGATTTTAGCGAATACACTATGGGAGACGGATTAGGTCGTGCCGAGGAGGGTTCTCACGTGGTTCCCAACGTTCGGGTCGAAATTGAGCGCCAGGTTGGCCGGGTTCGCCGGCGGCTCATGATTCGCGAACTCATTCGCCAGAGCATTTCCTGGTCGCTGGCTGCCATCGCGATCACCACGGTATGGTTGCTTGCCGAGCCTTATGTTTGGCGTGACTCTCCGCAATGGTTGCGCTGGTCCGTATTGGGTGGGTCGCTAGGCATCGGCGCGATCGCATCAATTGTCGTTGCATATATTCGTCGACCAAACGCCACCAAAGGCGCGCTATGGCTCGACGACGCATTCAGCCTGCGCGAGCGGGTCACCACCAGCCTGGCTCTCACAAAGGAAGATGCCGCGACGAGTGCCGGCCAAGCCGTTCTTGCCGATGCGCTGAGTCGCGTGAAAGGCCTACGGGTTGGCGAGCGCTTTCCTGTTCGTGTTGGACGATCCGGTTGGTTGGTGCCGTCAGCGGCCACAGCGCTGGCATTTGTCGCGCTGTTCTACAACCCGGAAATGCCGACCGCACAGGGCACGACGGAAGGCAAAGCACTTGGACTGTCCGACAAGTTGGCTCTGGAAAAGAAACTCGACTTGATTACCAAGCCGAAGCGTGACCCACAGGTTGACCCGGACCGCGTTAAATCCGAAGACCTGAAGAAGCTGGAAGCGAAGCTCGACGAGATCGCCCGTCAACCGCGCGATACGACCAAGCAACTCCGCGAACGCGTCAAAGAAATGACCCCACTGGAAGACGAGGTCAAAAAACTTGAGCGCGAGCGCGGCGAAAAATCACGATTGTTACAGCAGCAGTTGCAGATGAAAGATCAGGTCACGCCCAACGACGGCTCGCAGCAGGAAGGCCCGGCCAAAGACTTCATGAAGGCGTTGTCCGAAGGCGACCTCGACTCGGCCCGCGAGCAAATGGACAAACTGGCCAAGAGAATGGCCAAAGACGAACTGACCGAGCAAGAAAAGCAGCAACTGACCAAGCAGCTAAACAACCTACAAAAGAAGATGAACGACTTGGCCGTTCAGAAGAACAAAGAGGAAACCCTCAAGAAACTCGGCGAAAACGGCAAGCTCGATCCAGAGGCGCTTGAGCGGGAAATGGCCCAGCTTCGCCAGGAAAACGAAAAGCTCAAGGACCTGCAAAAGCTCGCCAACAAATTGAACCAGTGCCAGCAATGCATGAAGGCCGGCGACGCGGCCGGTGCGAAAAAGGCGATGGGACAGGCCGCGGACCAAATCGGCGATATGGCCAAGGATGAAAAAGACGTCAACGACCTGCGCGACGCCCTTCAAAACATGAAGGACTACCGCGATGCCATGACCAAAGCGCTTGACGATGTCGAGCCATGTCCGGGCGGCACCTGAGAGGGTAAGGGCGAGGGGGCCGGTCGGCCCTCGATGAATGCTGGCGGTCGTCCCGGCGATTCGCAAATGAACAACGGAGGCATCGGCCGTGGCGAACGTGCCGACGGCGATCAGGGCAAGATTCGCCCATTCGATGCTAAGCAAAACGCTCAGTTCAATCCCAAAGGTCAAAAGGTGTTTGACGGCTTCGTGCCAGGTCAAGCCTTCAAGAAGAAAGCCGGCGTCGATTTGGCGACCGACATCAAAACCGCTGCCCAAGACGCGCCGGAAGCGATTGAAACGCAGCGCATTCCGAAAGCTGCCCGCGACATGGCCAAGGGCTATTTCAAAAACCTCGGCGGCCAGGCGGAAGGCGAAAAGAAAGAAGAGAAGAAGGAAGAAAAGAAATAGCTTCCGAGGGCGATCGTCATTCGTAGGCGAGCCGATAGCCGACGCCCTGTTCGGTCAAAAGGTATCTTGGTTGGGCCGAATCGGTCTCGATCTTGCGGCGCAGGCTCGCCATGAAGACGCGAAGGTAGTGGTTTTCGCGCGTGTGATTCTTTCCCCAAACTTCGTCCAATAAGAACCGGTGGGTCAAGACCTTACCGGCGTTTCTAACTAGCGTAGTCAGCAACTTATATTCAATCGGCGTTAACCGGATTTCAGTTTCGCGGACGGCAACACGTCTGGTGCCCATATCGACTGTCAATTCGCCGACGGAAAAGACGGGCGATGGTGAATCGGTGCCACGTTGCGCAGCATGTCGCAGTGCAACTCTTACCCGAGCCAGAAGCTCGCCGGTGCTGAAGGGCTTGGTCAGGTAATCATCAGCGCCGAGGTCCAAAGCCGTGATTTTCTGGTTTTCCTGATCGCGGGCAGACAGAATGATAATCGGTGCTCGCAGCCACTCACGCAACTGACTCAAAACTGCTTGCCCGTCCATGTCCGGCAAGCCCAGATCGAGTATGACCAGATCGGGCGGTTGTTGCACTGCAAGTTGTATCGCGTCCTTGCCCGTTTCGGCTTCAACAACCCGATAACCTTCGCCGCCCAGCGACGTATGCACGAGTCGGCGAATCGGCTTCTCGTCATCGATCAACAGGATTAGTGGAGATGTTGACGACATGAATCAGCCTTCGCCCGTGTGTGGCACTTCATCCAACAAAACGTGCGGCGGCGACTGATCGGCCGGTAGCGTAATGACAAACTCGGCGCCACCAGACGGTCGGTTCCGCGCAACGATTTTTCCACCGTGGGCTTGAATGATGGCTTGACATATCGCAAGTCCCAATCCAACTCCGCGCCGGCTGTCGGCAATCGCTGCCTGACCACGAAAAAACTTCTCCAATACCTGTGATTCGCTTCCTCGGGGAAGTCCGGGGCCATTGTCGGAAACGCAGAATTCCACGGTGGTTTCTATTCGATCAGCGCGAATGTCAATTTCGCTACCAGCCGGCGTATATCGTGCCGCGTTTTCCAGCAGATTCACGATGACCTGCTCCATCAATACTCCGTCGAGGAGCACCAACGGGAAATTGGCAGGAATACCAACTCTCACGATATGCTTATTGAGATGACGGCGTGTGCGCGCCAACGCCGAGCCGACGATCTCTTCCAGCACGTGCCACTGCTTTTTCGGTGCCGCGGCACCGGCTTCAAGCCGCGTCATGTCCAGCAGATTCTCCACCAACCGCGCCAGATGGCGCGATTCGTCAGCGATTGTCTGCAGTATTTCGCGATGAGACGATTCACTCTGGTCTGACGAATCTTCCAGGAGGCTGGAACTTGCCGCGGCGATGACAGCCAGCGGCGTGCGCAAGTCATGTGAAATGGAGTTGAGGAGCGAGTTTCTCAGTTCCTCAGCCTGCACCTTCAATTTGGCTTCGCTTGCTTCGATGACCGATTGATCGCGCTCCAACGACAGGGCGATGAGACTGGCACACGTTTCGAGTAACCGACCTTGATCAGGATCCGTGAAACGTTCGAAGTCGTTCGACCGAATGCCAATGGCACCCAGCGTTCGCTGAGATCCGATCAGCGGGACAAAGAGCGCCGTAGCATTCGGGAGTGTGTCCGTTCCCAGTCCAGCGATTTGATCATGATCGGTAACCCATTGGGCCACCGTGCCGTTAACATTGTTGCGCACGATGCTCGTATTCTCACCATGGCGCAATTGGACCGGCCCTGGACCGTCCCGCACAAAAATGGCGGCCTCGCCGTCGAAAATTGTCTGAAGCTGCTGGCCGGCTGTACGAATGAGAAACTCCGGGCCGGCGACTTCGGTGAGTTGCTTCGTCAATCGAAACAAGGCATCCGTGCGCTGTTGCAGATGTCGCGCGGCCCCAAGCTGGTCTTTTATTCGCGATGTCAGCGTGCTGATGATGATGCCGATAGTCAACATCACTGCAAAAGTGATTAGGTACTGAGCATCGCTGACAGCAAATCGGAGATAAGGTGGCACAAAGAAGAAGTCGAATACCAATACATTGACGACAGCCGTCGCGATAGCTGGTCCGCGGCCGTACCGCGCGGCGACCAGTGCCACCCCCAGCAGAAACACCATTACAATATTCGCGACTGTCAGTTGCATTGCAAGGCTCAGCCAGCCAACCAATCCACAGATCACCACCACGATTGCAGCACGCAAATAGTCGCCCCAGGCAACTGGTGTTGAACGCTGGAACGGACGCGGCGGAGGCGTTCTGTCTGGTTCCCCGCGGATGATGTAAACATCGATGTCGCCGCTTCGGTCCAGAATCGCGTCAACAACGGTACCGAAGAGAAGCCGTTTCCAGCGCGGCTGAGACGATTTGCCGACCACGATCTTGGTGACGTTTCTGGAGACGGCGAATTCAACCAACGTCGGCGAAATGCTGTCTCCGCTTAGCGTGTGCGTTTCAGCACCAAGGCGTTCGGCCAACCGCAAATGCTGGGCGACGTTCTGACGTGCTACCGATAGTGAAGAACCGCCGCCCTTGGGTTCGATAGCCACGGCCAACCACTCAGCGCCAAATGCGGTGGCCATGCGCTTGGCCGTTCGAATCAGTTTGGCGCTCGTGGGGCTGGGGCCGACACAAACGAGCAAACGTTCATTCGTCGCCCAGGGTTCGGTCGCTGCCTTTTCCTTGCGAGCGGCGTCAACGTCCTTTCTCAATCGTTGCGCCACTTGGCGAAGCGATATTTCCCGCAAGGCCGTGAGATTCGCTTTCTGGAAATAATGCTGCAGTGCGCGGGCGGCCTGCTGAGGAACGTAAACCTTTCCTTCCTTCAGTCGATCCGTGAGTTCTTCCGGAGTAAGATCCACCAACTCGATATCATCGGCGCGTTCCAAGACCGAGTCGGGCAGGGTCTCGCGGACTACCACGCCAGTGATTTGCGCGATCACATCATTGAGACTTTCGACATGCTGAACATTGAGGGTGGTGTACACGTCAATTCCGGCATTCAGCAGCTCGTCCACGTCCTGCCAGCGCTTGATGTGCCGGAGCCCTTCAGCGTTGGAGTGCGCGAGCTCATCAACCAGAATGAGCGTCGGCTTGCGAACCAGCGCGGCGTCCAGGTCAAATTCCCGGAGCGTGACACCGCGATAATTGATCGGACGCGGCGGCAGGACTTCAAGCCCTTGCACGAGCGCTTCCGTTTCCGGGCGGCCGTGCGGCTCCACGTAACCAATCACCACATCAACGCCATCGGCCTTTTCGCGATGGGCGGCTTCGAGCATGGCGTACGTCTTGCCGACTCCTGCCGCGTAGCCGAAGAAAATCTTCAACCTTCCACGGCGCGGGCCATCATCCAGGGCCGTAGCACGGGCCAACAAAGCGTCGGGATTGGGGCGTGCGTCGTCCATTGCCAGTCATCCTATCTTTAGCAATTTACCCCGCTATCGATTTTTCTTGCGTAAACCAGGTTGACTAATGCGGTCGCATGGAAAATGCCGATTACATAGATGTTCGCTATTCGACTTATCTGCGGGCATGGCGGGTGGTCTCCGCTTCTGTCTCGGCCTGCAAGTGGGACTATCGCGCAGAACATGCGTGAAGTCATTTCTTCGTGGCCGGGGATTCGATGGTCGGGCAAATGTTCTTGTGCCTTGCGCTGAGCATCGGTCAAACGGAAGTGACCGCAAGCCAAGTTGCGCCCGAAGCACCACCCGTGGCTGCGCCGACTCCGCCTGATCGATGGCTGTTGATGAAGTCGCTTCAAGGGACTTACCCTGGCTGGGCGCTCGACGGCAATGGCATTCAAGCGTATGGCTGGACCGCAAGCTCGTTTACCGCAAGTTCGGCATCGCAAGACAATCTGCCGCTGGGCCTTAACTACCGCGCCAACGAGTTCCTTGTTCAACAAAACTGGCTGCGTGTCGAACGGACTGTCGTGACGTCTGGCACGACCGAACCGACTTTCGGCTTTCGCTCCGACACAATTCTTCCCGGTTCCGATTACCGCTTCACGTTGCCGCGCGGCCTGTTCAATCGTCAACTCACGGCTGATGATGGCGCACCGAATACATACGGCATCGACCCGGTTCAATTGTATGGCGAGGCATATTTTCCACTGATCGGCCGGGGACTGAGTGTGAAGGTTGGCCGGATGTACTGTCAGTTTGGCGTCGAGACGACCGACGCGCCCTCCAACGCTCTGGCCTCGCATTCGTATACTTTTTTCTACAACCCGTTTACGCACACCGGTGTGATGGGAACGCTGCAACTGACGCCCGATTGGTCGATACAACTCGGTGCCATCATGGGGCCGGATGTTTTCTTCGACTCGGCTGCCTCGCCGTACTCGATGTTCAGCCTCAAATGGGCACCGCCCAATGGCCGCGACAGCGTGCTGGTGTCGGGACTGTTCGGTTCCGGCCGCTACGATATTGCCGAACAGTTCAACAATCCCAATCTCTTGGACCTTGTCTACACCCATGCCATCAACGCGCGAACGAGCTACGCACTCGACGCCCTGGTGGGATACCAAACTGATGTCCCAAACATCGGCACGGCGTGGTGGTTTGGCATTGTCAACTATCTGACTTGCAAGCTCACTCCTGAGTTGAGCAGCACAACGCGGCTCGAACTGTTTAACGACATTGATGGAAACCGCACTGGATTTGCGGGGTTCTATACCGCGGTCACATCGGGGTTCAACTTCAAGCCTTGTCCGTCGATCACTGTGCGTCCCGAGTTGCGTTTCGATTGCAACACCGAATCGCGACCATTTGAAGATAAACATGGACTGTTGACCGCGACTACCGACGTCATTGTCCGGTGGTAACTGGAAGAACTTGAAGGAGGCTGAGTTCGTCATGAAGAAACTACTTGCAATCATAAGCGCCGCGGGCCTCGCGTTTGTCGTGGCCGCCGCGGAACCAGCGCCGGCACCTGCGGTGACGATAACACTGGGCGCACGCCACGGGCATGTCGTACCTTGCCGACAAGGCTTCGCGCACACTGGCGGTGGCAACATCGATGTGAGCCAACCGTCGCCCGACACGATTGTCGTCACCATGAGTGGCGTTGCTGTGGCCGGTGCACATCCCTGCAAAGACTCGGTCGCTTCACTGCAGTTCGACCTGGACCAATGTTTGGATGTTGTGGCAACCGATGCGAAAGTCCACCGCGCCAAGTTGATCATGGAAGGTCGTGTCATCGGCTTACTTCGCAGCCATCGCCACGGTAAGGGAACGGCGCAACAAGGCCCGGGATCTGCCGTCATCAGTAGTGGCGCAGTCATGTTTGCCAATCTCAATGTGCCGGCGCACTCCGTTGCCTGTGGCGATAATTTGTCTCTGAACTGTCGCGAAGGTCCCATCGAGCGAACGATGATGACCGGGGTCCGCTACAACATGCGCCAGACATTTTCCCTGACTGCATCGCATCCCGCCTCGATTTGGCCGTGCAAAGCGGCATCAGCCGAGTTTGCGCCAGATCCCGCGCTCGATCCGCTCTGGATCAGCCATTGGGAGCCATTCCACGGAGCCAGCAAGAAGGACTTCGGGTTTCAAGTCACCCTGCGCGTCGTGCCGGACAACGGAAACTGAAGACACCGGAGCGTGACTACGACGTTCGCGTTGGAATGAAAATACGCCGAATCAGATCGGCTTGATGCCGCTGCTCCTGGCGGAGATCGGGAGCCAGTCCCGCAGCTTTCAGCGCGGCTTCAGATGCGTAGATCGCCGCATCGTGGTCTGTTAACGTATCGACCACCTCGGCAAATTGCTCGACCACCGTGTAATCGTGCGGCACTGGAGGAAGATATGGGGTGATCCGGTCCCAGCACTGTCGCACAAAAGTTAAGAGTTGTACCCTGCTCACTTTGCCCATGAGGTGTTCCAGCATCAAATATGGTTCTGTGCAAGCCAACCATTCCGATTCAGTCATCGCGGCGGCCCTCTCGGACATATTGGAAATTTTATGCGGAAAAATAAGGCGAGGAGAACCGGCTGTCTGCCGGTCCTCTCGCCCGGTAACGCGGCAGAACCGAGTCACCTTTTCGTGTCGAGTGCGAGATTGAGTCGGAGCACGTTAACTCGCGGTTCGCCAAGAATTCCCAAAGTACGGCCTTCCATATGTTCGGCGACCATCCGGCGGACATCTTCAACATTCAATCCGCGAGCCTTTGCAACCCGTGACACCTGATACTCTGCCGCTGCGGGGCTGATGTGTGGGTCCAAGCCACTGGCCGAGGTGGTCACGAGGTCAATTGGCACTCCCACGGTCTGGTCGGGATGTGCCGAGCGCATGGCAACAACCCGTTCCTTGACCGATTTGATCATGTCTGGATTTGTCGGCCCGAGGTTGGAGCCAGTGGAGGACGCCGCGTCATAGGGCACGGTCGTCGCCGACGGTCGACACCAGAAATAGCGTGAATCATCGAAGTGCTGCCCGATTAACTCCGAACCAACTGGTTTGCCCTCATGCAGCAACACGCTTCCATTGGCACGATGCGGAAAGGCGACTTGAGCCACGACCGTCACAGCCAACGGGTAGATGACACCGGTCAGCGCCGTAAGAAGCACGAAAATCATCAAGGCCGATCGTAGTAGCGCTATCATGGTAAGTCCCCTCACGCCAAGCCACATGCTGATAAGACGACGTCGATCAATTTGATGCCGACAAATGGTACGACGAGACCGCCGAGACCATAGATCAGCAAGTTATCTCTCAGCAGGCGTGCGGCCCCAACCGGACGATACCTGACGCCGCGCAATGCCAATGGAATCAACGCCACGATGATGAGTGCATTGAATATGACCGCCGACAGGATGGCACTGGACGGCGTGGCCAGTCGCATGACGTTGAGCGTGTCCAACACAGGGTAGGTGGTGGCGAATGCGGCTGGAATGATGGCAAAGTACTTGGCCACGTCGTTTGCCAAACTGAATGTCGTCAGCGCGCCGCGCGTAATCAACAATTGCTTGCCAATCTCGACAATCTCAATCAACTTGGTCGGGTTGGAATCGAGATCGACCATGTTACCGGCTTCCTTGGCCGCTTGCGTGCCAGAATTCATGGCCACTGCGACATCGGCTTGTGCCAGTGCGGGAGAGTCGTTGGTGCCGTCGCCGGTCATGGCAACCAATCGACCGCCGGCCTGATAGTCGCGGATCATTTTCAGTTTGGCTTCGGGGGTCGCCTGGGCCAGAAAATCATCGACGCCAGCCTCCGCGGCAATCGCCGCTGCTGTCAGAGGGTTGTCGCCTGTGATCATGACGGTCTTGATGCCCATGCGGCGCAACTCGATGAATCGCTCTTTGATTCCTCCCTTCACGATGTCTTTGAGATAAATGACGCCAAGCGCTCGCTGGCCATCAGCGACTACAAGCGGCGTGCCCCCGCGCTTGGCGATGTCCATGACGGCTTGCTTAAGGTCGAGCGGCACTTCACCGCCCTGGCTTTGCACGAAGGCGTCGATGGAATCGGCAGCTCCCTTGCGAATCGCTCGTCCATTGAGATCAACGCCACTCAAGCGCGTTTGGGCCGAGAAAGGAACAAAAGTCGCGTGCAAGTCCTGAATGTTGCGGCCGCGCAGACCGTACTTCTCTTTGGCAAGTACGACGATACTGCGGCCTTCCGGCGTTTCATCAGCCAACGAGGCAAGTTGTGCCGCGTCCGCTAGTGCCGGCAGTTCCACACCGTGCGCCGGGATAAACTCGACCGCCTGGCGATTGCCCAACGTGATGGTGCCGGTCTTGTCCAGTAACAGGACATCAACATCACCGGCCGCTTCGACCGCTCGTCCGGATGTGGCGATGACGTTTGCCTGGATCATCCGGTCCATTCCCGCGATGCCGATTGCCGATAACAAGCCACCAATGGTGGTGGGAATCAGGCAAACCAACAACGCTACCAGCACTGTCACGGTGATCGCCGTTCCATGACCGGCCGACTGAACGCTGTACTTCGAAAACGGCAGAAGCGTCACGCACACCGTGAGAAAAATGATCGTCATCGCCGCAAGCAAAATATCGAGCGCGATCTCGTTTGGCGTTTTCTGCCGCTTGGCTCCTTCGACGAGTGCAATCATGCGGTCCAAAAATGTTTCGCCGGGATTCGCGATGATACGGACGACAAGCCAATCCGAAAGAACACGGGTGCCGCCGGTCACGCCGCTGCGATCGCCGCCGCTTTCCCGGATCACGGGCGCGCTCTCGCCAGTGATCGCACTTTCATCGACGGAGGCGACACCTTCGAGCACTTCACCATCGCCTGGGATAGAATCGCCGGCCTCGACCAGGACCGTATCGCCCTTTCGCAAAGTCGAAGCGGAGACAAGTTGGTGGGATGCGCCATAGCGAGGTTGCTGCAGCTTTTTGGCGTTCACTTCCCGACGAGCCAGCCGCAGCGAATCAGCCTGCGCCTTACCGCGTCCTTCGGCCATCGCTTCGGCAAAGTTGGCGAAAAGCACCGTGAACCACAACCATGCGGAAATGCCGAACACGAAGCCGGGCGCTTCGGTGCCACCGGCCATCAAAAGATGAATCCCCAAACCTGTCGTGAGCGCGCTGCCCACGAGAACGGTGAACATCACAGGGTTGCGAAGTTGGCGGCGCGGATCAAGCTTCCACACTGCATCAATAAGCGCGCGCCGGACGATAGGTGCGTCGAAGAGCGGTCGGGCTTTCGTAGTGCTTGTCACAGTTCGTTCCCTACCGTGCCATCATTTGCAGATGTTCCACGACTGGACCCAAAGCCAATGCTGGCACGAATGTCAATGCTCCGACGAGCAACACCGTTCCCACGAGCAGTACGACAAACAAAGGCGTGTGCGTCGGTAGCGTGCCAGCTCCCGGCGGTGTGAATTTCTTGCGGGCCAGAGATCCGGCGATGGCTAGCACGGGAATCATCAACCAGAATCGCGCGATCAACATCGCGATTCCAAGCGCGGTGTTGTAGAACGGCGTATTCGCTGAAAGGCCGCCGAATGCGCTGCCGTTGTTGTTTCCGGCCGACGAGAAGGCGTAAAGCACTTCAGAAAAACCATGAGCGCCGGGGTTGTTCAGGTTCGACTTGATTTCTCCGGTATCGGTCGTTGCATATTCCAATCCCGGCCCGCAAACGGCGACGGCAGTGCCAATGAGCACAACCAACGGCGGAATCAGGATCGTCAGCGACGCCATCTTCATCTCATACGCTTCGATCTTCTTGCCCAAATACTCCGGCGTTCGCCCCACCATGAGTCCCGCGACAAAAACGGCGACGATGAGAAACATCAACATGCCGTACAAGCCGCTGCCGACGCCGCCGAAAATGACTTCGCCGAGTTGCATCAGCCACATGGGCACCAATCCGCCGAGCGGCGTGAAGGAATCATGCATCGCGTTGACACTGCCATTCGACGCGGCCGTTGTCGCAGTGGCCCATAGAGCGGAATTGGTAACACCGAAGCGCGTCTCTTTGCCTTCCATGTTGCCGCCGGCGTGTCCATCGCTGGCTTGCTGATCCACACCTAGTTCCGTCAATGCCGGGTTTCCTGTCTGTTCCGCAGCGGCTGCGCCGAAAATTAACGGCACAAAAATCACCAACATGGCGACGAGAATGGCCCATCCCTGTCGGCGATCGCCGACCATCTCGCCGAATGTAAAGCAAAACGCCGCAGGAATGAGCAGGATTGCCAACAATTCAAGGAAGTTGGAAAGCGGTGTCGGGTTCTCGAACGGATGGGCGCTATTGACGTTGAAGAAGCCGCCGCCGTTGGTACCGAGCTGCTTGATTGCAATTTGCGAGGCGGCCGGCCCCATTGGCAATACTTGTTCGGTAATCGGCTGGCCTTGTGAGTCGGTCATCGACTGGACCAGCGTCACTTTTCGGTACGGTTGAAAGTTCTGAATGACGCCCTGGGAGACCAGCGCGATAGCCAGAATGAGCGACAATGGCACGAGGATGTAAATGACGGACCGGACCAAATCAAACCAGACGTTCCCGATGGTTTCCACCGAACGGCGTGTCAACCCGCGAATGAGTGCCACGAGGACTGCCATGCCACTGGCTGCCGAGACGAAGTTCTGCACGCCCAGCGCCAGCATCTGGACGAGATAGCTCAGTGTTGTTTCGCCGCCGTAGCTCTGC
>JANNLP010000006.1:0-3637 GCA_031396905.1 Gemmataceae bacterium | reverse complement strand
CCCAAAGTTCGTCCATGCCCTCAATATTCACGCTTATCCCGCTCTTGTCTTCGGCACGGCCGACGGCAAGATCCTCGGCTGCTCAGCCGGTTTCGTCGATGTCGCTGACTTCCTTCGCAAATGCGATACTGCGTTGGCCCTTTGCCCCGCACCGGTTGTGACCGTATCGGAAAAACCGAAGCGGGTAAGCCACTGGGAATACGACATCGCGATGATCGTCCGCGTGTGTGCCAGTCTTGAGGAACGAATCGCCGCCGAGTATCTCCGCGAATCCGAAGCTGCCATCAACGCCAACGACGCCGTCAACGCCCGGTTGTCACTGGCCAAAGTCCTGACAATGGGTGCCGACACCAAAGCCGCCGCCATCGCCCGCCGCCACCTCGACCGCCTCAACGAATCCCCCGCCGCCGCAACCTCGGGCGCCATCGTTGTCAGCGACTGAAAGAAGCTGACTCCAACCGGCACCACTGCTTACTAATCACTTTCCCCTAGGTAGACTGTTCTCATTTGCCGCCAGGATGCACTGTCGCAACCTGTGCTGCCTGATTCAGGCCGAAACCGAATTGGGCATTGCTTCGGAGTTCCGAGGAAGCGATGATGAGCGGAGCGTATTGCCGATGGAGAGTCGGGCATGATTTGACTGATTCAATCGAAAATTATCTTCCATATTGTTGAGCCACTTGACTCCTAATCTCATCGGTTCGCTCTCTGTCTCTTTGGGTGGCGTTGTCCTGCTCCGGTAGAATTGAGGTCAACGGAGGGGAATAGTTGTCGAATCGACGCTCTGCCTTTGGTGGCTCCGCCGATTTGCACCCGGCGACGACCAAAAACATCGTCATGGCAAAACCCGAATAACAGTGGCGCATGTTGTTCGCCTCTTTTGGGAGATCACATAGCCCGGACGAATCGGCTAGTCAAGATTGATTCGTAAGACGTTCCGTGCAAAGCCACAGCAGCCGATGAAACGACAATCGCAAACCTGTAACGAAACTCGCCACTTTCAGGCATTAACGTTACAAAGCCGTAGGCGCGCGCGGCAATTGGAACGAATGTGAAACGAAAAGGCCGTCGGACGTCTGACACTTCCAATCGCCGTAAGTCGTTACCGCTCGTCGCCATGCCGAGCTGCCTGCTCCATTCAGCGCGCACGGAACGTAGCGAGTGCAAACCGCCAGCACTAAGATGCTCTGCGGACTCGAATTTCCGCGTTCGATCAATGGAAACGAAACAACCCTCGATGAACTACTTTCACCTGCCGTCGGCGTCACGCAGTACCGCGCCGAGCTGGAACTTTCCCCTGGGTGTGCCGGGCTTTCGCTATGCCGACTTGAATCGTGTCCGCCGGCTCATGGCTCTGGATCAGGCCTTTCGCGCTGAGTTGGCCGCCGCCGATTTGGATTTGGCGACGCGATACGAGGCGGCCCGCGTTGCCAATACCGCCGACACCGAGCTTCTCATCGAAGTCGCCCGGCACGTCGATCGCTTCCTGGCCAAGTTGTTTCACATTGAAGCCGCCGTCGATGCCATGAACGGCCGAACTCGGGAAGACAACGTGGTCTTCCGCTGCAAGAAGGAGTTCCTCGACAAGCGCGTGCTCAAGCCGCATCCCACGGCAGACGAACTGGCGGGCATGAACATCGCCGAGTTGGAGTTCGCGTACCGTGAAGTCGTGGCGGCGACAATTCCGGGAACGGAATTGACTGCCGATCCCGAGCGGGAGTTGGCCGAAGTCAGCATGAGGTTGCTGGACGAACAAACGGAGGCAAAAGGCACGGCACCAGACGAACTTTCCGAACAACGATATCAGAATCTTGCGCGAATTGCCGCCTGGGTTCGTGCCCTGGCATTCCATCCCGAATTGGCCCAGCGTCGCCGCGGCTATTCCTCGTTCGTGCTGCCGGAGAAACTCGATTACGAAGACCTCGTGCCGCGCGTGTTCGGCCGCACCAGCCTGCCGATGGCCTTCGAAGGCCCGACCGACACCCGGCGCTTTCGTGATGGCTTCGCGCTCACGGATGAACGCATGACGCCGCGCGAGGCGCTTCGCGAAATGCACTACTGCATCATTTGCCATCCGCGCGATAAGGACTCGTGTTCCCACGGCTTTCCCGAGGGAACGGACAAATTTAAGTCAAATCCCCTGGGCATCGAGATGACCGGCTGCCCGCTGGACGAGAAAATCTCCGAAGCGCATCTCCTGAAGCGCGAGTGCCACGGCGTCGGCGCACTGGCGATGATTATGGTGGACAATCCACTGTGTGCCGGCACCGGTCACCGCATTTGCAACGATTGCATGAAAGGCTGCATCTTCCAGAAGCAGACGCCGGTCAACATTCCGCAAATCGAGACCAGTATCCTCACTGAAGTGTTGAACTTGCCGTATGGATTTGAAATCTACGCGCTCCTGTCGCGGTGGAACCCGCTGAATCTGCGTCGGCCCTATCCGCTGGCGTACAACGGCAAGCGCGTGCTGGTGGTCGGCATGGGACCGGCCGGCTATACATTGGCCCATCACCTGCTGAACGAAGGCTTCGGCGTCGTCGGCATCGATGGATTGAAAGTCGAGGCACTGTCGGTGCGCATGCGCGGCTCTAAGCGTCGCGTGCCGCAACCCATTGAAAACATCAATGACGTTTCCGGCCCATTGGACCAGCGCACCATCCTCGGTTTCGGCGGCGTGTCCGAATACGGGATCACCGTCCGCTGGGACAAGAACTTTCTCGACGTCAACTACCTGGTTCTGATGCGGCGGAAGAAATTCGCGCTCTATGATGGCGTGCGCTTCGGCGGAACCATCACGCTGGAGGACGCCTGGCAACTCGGCTTCGACCACGTGGCCATCTGCGCGGGTGCTGGCCGACCAACGTTGCCCACGATGAAAAACAACCTGGCCCGAGGAGTACGCCTCGCCTCGGACTTCCTCATGGGCCTGCAAGCCACCGGCATTTATCGCAAAGACAGCCTGGGAAACCTGCAGGTGCAACTGCCCGCCGTCGTCATTGGCGGCGGCCTGACCGCCATCGATACGGCGACGGAGTTGCAAGCATACTATGTCGTGCAAGTTGAAAAAACGCTTGACCGCTATGAACGACTGATCGGCAAGATCTCCGAAGCCGCCATCCGCGAGAAGATGGACGACGAGGAATGGCACATGCTCAGCCGCTGGCTGACGCATGGGCGCGCCATCCGCGCCGAGCGCTCGGCCGCCGCTGCTGCTGGCCGCCCGCCGAACTTCAATCGGCTCATCCGCGCCTGGGGCGGCGTCACCTTGGCCTATCGCAAAAGTCTGCAGGATTCGCCCGCCTATCGCCTCAATCACGAAGAGGTCATCAAGGCCCTCGAAGAAGGCATCTTGTTTGCCGAAGGACTCAGTCCGGTCGAATGCGTGTCCGATGAATATGGCCATGTGAAGGCGCTGCGCTGCGAAGAGCAGAAACTTGACAACGGCAAATGGCATTCAACCGGCAACGTGGTCGAATTGCCCGCCCGCTCCATCATGATCGCGGCCGGCACGCATCCGAACGTCGTGTACGAACGCGAGCGGCCCGGCACTTTTCAGCTCGATGAAAAACGCGAGTTCTATCGTGGTCACCGGCTCGTCCGAATAGGGAATCGTCGCCAGCTTGTCGCCGCCCCA
>JANNLP010000188.1:0-11461 GCA_031396905.1 Gemmataceae bacterium | reverse complement strand
GATGCACAGGAACGACCCGGCGACCACCAGGCCGACTTTGGATTCGCGTGTCATTGTTCGCCTCCTGCCACTCGCACGGCCGCCCGCAGCTTGGCGCTGCGCGACCGCGGGTTGACTTGCACTTCCTGTTCGCTTGCCGTCATCGGCTTCTTCGTCAGCGGTTCCCAATGATCCTTGTTACGGAAGGCCACTTTCACCCGGCGATCTTCCAATGAGTGAAAGCTCATGATCGCCGCCCGACCACCGATCTTCACCGCTCGCGGCAATTGCCGCAACAGTTCATCGAGTGCCGCCGTCTCCTCGTTGACCGCGATCCGCAGCGCCTGGAAGGTCCGTGTCGCGGGATCGATCCGATCCTTGCTGCGCGGTACGCACTTGCGAACGAGTTCCGCAAGTTGGTGTGTCGTAACCACCGGCGACTCTTTTCGCGCTTCAACGATGCGCCATGCGATCCGTCTCGAATGTCGCTCTTCGCCGTACTGATAAATCAGGTCGGCGATTTCCCGCTCGGGCAGCGACGCCAACAGGCGCGAGGCCGGCACGCCGCGCGTCGGATCGAGCCTCATATCCAATGGCCCGTCAGCCTGGAAGGTGAATCCGCGGGCGGGGTCATCCAGTTGATCCGAGCAGATGCCGAGATCGGCGAACACGGCGTCAACCTGGGTAAGGTGCAGTGAATCGAGAACATCACGCAGTTGATCGAAGCCAGCGTGGAATGTCGTCACTGGCAAGTCGCCGAGTTGGCTTTTCGCCAGCACGATCATGGCCGGATCGTGGTCCAAAGCGATCACCCGGCCAGTCGGTCCGACGGCGGCGGCGAGCAGGCAAGAATGGCCCCCAGCGCCCAAAGTACAGTCAATAATCACCTGTCCCGGCTGCGGATTCAGCAGGTCCAGCACTTCGGACGGCATGATCGGTACGTGGTGCGGCATGTGGCCATTGTCCGTAGTTGCACGCCGGGGGGGAGGGGGGCTATGCTTGGCATATGCAGGGCCGGGTGGTTTTGAATAAGTATCGCGTGGGCCGCTTTCTTGGCCGCGGCAGCATGGGAGAGGTTTACCTCGCTCAGCCGATCGGCAGCGGCACGGATGTTGTCGTCAAGTTCATGGGCGACAAGGCGGCCGGCCAGCCGCGCTACCATGAGTTTTTCGCCCGCGAAATGCAGACGATGGCCCGTTTCCGCCATCCTCATGCCGTGCAACTTCTGGATGCCAGCTTTGATGATCCCGCCGGGCCGTGCATCGTCATGGAGTACGTGCCCGGTACCGAGATGGATACGTTACTTCGCAATGGTGGCCGCATCGACGCCGACCGCATGGGCCGACTTGTTGTGCCATTGTGTCAAGCGCTTCATGCCGCGCACACCGCTGGAATTATTCATCGCGACTTGAAACCATCCAACCTAAAAGTGATCGCGCCGAACACAGCGAACGAAACGATCAAGGTGATGGACTTGGGCTTGGCTGCCATTGCTGACCAACCGCATATTTCCCTCGACAAACTGCAAGGGACGGGTAACACCTATGCCGTTGGTTCCCCCGCGTATTTGCCGCCCGAACAAATTCGCGGCGACGAAACCGATGCCCGCGCCGACATCTATTCGCTGGGCGTCACGGTTTACGAAGCGTTGACGTGTCATTTGCCGTTCGACGAGCAGGATCTGCGCGCGTTGTTGAAATCACATGTCCATCGTGAACCACCCAAGTTTGCGTCTTATGGAGTCAAAGACGTGCCGCCGGCCGTGGAAGCGGTGGTGCGACACTGCCTGGAAAAGTACCCGTATGAACGGCCTCAAACTGCATTCGACGTGGCCACGAAATACATGCAGGCGTTGGGCAGCACGAAGGCGCTAAATGCGGACGAGTTTCAACCACTGACCAGTAGCGCGACGATTGACGTGTCGCAAGCCAGCGTTCCGACGACCAGCAGCGGCGATCGCATCGTACATACCATTGAAGCCTGGATGCCCGAAGCCATCGCCGTCATGAAAATCCGAGGCTTTCTCAACGACCTCGGCGCGAAACTCATCAGCAGCGATCCGGGTTTGATCCGCGTGCAGATTGGCGAAGAACGCAAACAAGGTTGGCTCGGCGGCCTATTTGGTGGGGCGGCTGGCCTTGAGCCAATGGCCGTGGATCTACACATGACCAAGAAACCGGGCAACAACCTCGACATCACCGCCGTGTTCCGCGCGCTGCGCGGCCCGTTGCCCGCCAATCCGCACTGGCTCAAACGCGCCCAAAGTCTCTACAACGAACTGCGTGGCTATCTGATGGCACACGTGCAAGGTTGACGCGATGCTCGATCCGCAATTCCTGACGATTCTCCGCTGCCCAATCGACCCAAAGCGCAAGTCAGCGCTGACGCAGCCCGATGAAACCAAGCTGGTATGCGAGCGTTGCCCGGTGCATTTTCCCATTCGCGATGGCTTTCCCATCCTGCTGATCGACGAAGCCGTACTGTCGGCGCAATGTCCGACGCTGCAACAACTTCCGTGTCAAGCCGATCGGACGGCGTAAATCACTTCGGCCTCGACACACCCCCCAATCAACGTTATGGCTTGCCGCCATGAGAGGGAGATGCCGCGCGCTGGTTGCGTTGACGTTGCTGCTGATGGCGGCACCGTCGCGCGCGCAATCGCCGCCGGCTCATCTGCCCAAGTACGACATGGCAATTCGCTTCGACACCAAGCAGAAGATCGTGCAGTTGCGCGAACGGGTGACGTGGACCAATCGCCACGCCCGGCCGGCCGACGAGCTTGTCTTCACCATCTGCCCGTTGTACTCCATGGAGCGAAAAGACCTGGCGGTGCTCGCCAAGACGGTTGAGCTACTGCGGCAACCGCCATCGATTGCGCTAATCTCCGAGCCATGCGGCAAGCTCGGCCGCGTCCGCATGGCGGACCGCGACCTGGCATTCGTGCAACATGCGAACCTCACGACTGCCGTGACGGTGGCACTGCCAGCGTCGGTTCCACAAGGACAGTCTGTCACCGTGGAGTTGGAGTACGAGCTCAAGCTGCCCAACAAGCAGGGCAGGTGGGGTTGGTGGGCTGACACGTGTTACCTTTGCAACTGGTTTCCGCAATTGGCTGTCTACGATGACGCCGGCTGGCACCCGACGCCATACATCCCGTGGCATCAGCCTTTTTACCATGAGGCCGGCATCTATTCGGCCACTGTGACACTACCCAAAGACCAAGTCCTAGCCGCTGGCGCTCAGGAACTGGAGACAATCGCACGCCCGGACGGCTGGAAGGACATCGTGCTCGCCCCGACGGCGATGCGCGACTTCTGTCTCGTCGCCAGCCACAAGTTTCAGGAATGGAAGGACGTGGCCAACGGCGTCAACATCCGCGTACTCGCGCTGCCGGAACATGCCCACTACGCACAGGAGTCACTGAAGATCGCGGCGACGGCGATCACTACCTACTCGCAGTGGTTCGGGCCGTACCCGTTTCCGCAGTTCACCGTGGCCGAGTCGTACTTTCCGTGGAACGGTAACGAGTGCGCCGGCCTGGTATTGCTCGACCATCGCATCTTTCAGATGCCGCACCTGGCCGATGGTTATGTGGACTACCTGTTGTCGCATGAAATCTGCCATCAGTGGTGGTACAACCTCGTCGGCACTAACGGCTATGCCGAGACTTTCATGGACGAAGGCCCTGCCACTTATTTCTCGCATCGGCTCATCGACAGGAAACGCGGCCGCAACAACAAAATGCTGTCGTACCCCAACGGCTTTGGCTGGCTGCCTAACATCAATCGCGAAAGTTACCGCAACGCCGGCTGGTACGGTGCAGTGTTGCGCAACGAATCCAGCCCGGCCGTGCAGCCCATCGACCAGTACCGCCACATTTTTGACTTGTTTTCCGGAGCGTATGACCGCGGCAGCCGGCTGTGGGGCATGCTGGAAGACCGGCTCGGCGAAGCCGTTTTCCTGGACTTCACCCGGCTACTCGTACGCAAATACTCGTTTGGCATTCTTCGCGCCGCCGACTTGCAGCGTGAGTTGGAGGAGTACACCGGCCGCAAGTGGGACGATTTCTTCCGCCAGTGGGTTAACGGCCTCGGCGTCGTCGATTGGAAGCTCAGCGACGTCAAGGTGACAAAAAACGCTGATGGCGGCGCCCATGTTGAACTGAACCTGCGGCAAACGAAGCAGATCGACGAGCCGACCGTATTGGGAGTGCGTTATGCCGGTGCCGACGGGTATGCTTTGCGCATCCCCATCGTGCCGGGCGGTGCATCGCTGAAACTCACTGACCCACCGGCCGAGATCGAATCGACTGGCGATCACGTCGTTCACGTGAAATTGGATCTGCCGCAAACACCACAGGACATCAGCGTGGACCCGGATAACGTGTTGCCGGACGCCAATCCCGCCAACAATCACTGGCACACGCCGATTCACTGGCGCTTCACGCCGCTGTACACACAACTCGACGACGCGGGCATCGTTAATGACTATGATCGTTGGACGGTGCAAGCCGGCCCGTGGCTGTATGCCGCTGCCTCGCGCGAACCGTGGTATGCGCGCTCCGTTTTGGGTGGGGTGCGCGTCGGCGTCGTGCGGCCGGAAAACTTTACCGGCGGCGGCTACTTCGCCTATCGCACCGACTTCCGCGACCTGGTCGTCGGCGTCGACGGCGAATGGAAGCACTTCCCGTTGGCCAAGACGGCACTGGGCTTCCACTTCGAAAAGCGCGTCGTCGCGCCATTCGGTGTCGATGGACCCAATGATGCGACACGCGCGGTCATCTATAGCCGTTACACGTTTGCCGAAACATCATCAACGTATCTCTCGCCGCTGCACTACGCGGAGGTGTTTGGCACGTTTTTCGACAACGCCTTGCCGTTCGCCCGCTTCCAGCCGTCCGGCTCGTTTCGCCCGGAGCATACATCGTTGGCCGGCTTGCACTACAGCCTGGATTTGCTGACGCCCTATTGGGATCCCGAAGGCGGTTTCAGCACGAACATCACAGTCGTAGGTGGCTCGGTGCGCCTGGACCGCGAAGAGGCGACCATGCGTGTCGATGGCCAAATCACGTATGTGAAAACGCCGCCGAGTTCGCTCGGGTGGTTGTCGCACACGCACGTTGCCATGCGCATCGCCGGCGCGATGGGCTGGCCACACGATGGACTGTACTACGCGCTCGGCGGCAGCACGCTCTTCCGCGGCTTCGACCTTGCCGAGCGCCAGGGCAACGCCTTCTGGGTGTTCAACCTCGAATGGCGCGTGCCCATTGTCCGCAACGTCGAGTGGGATGTGTGTGATCACCTGGCCGGCCTGCGCGGCATCTCCGTCGCCGCGTTTTACGATGTCGGCTCAGTTTACTCGGACGGCCGACAAATCGGCCCCGTCGCCCACGCCGTCGGCTGCGGCCTGCGCTACGACGTTGCCGTGTTCAGCTTCCTGGAACGATTCGCATTACGTCTGGACATCGCCAAGACACTTAACGAAGCATCACCCGTCCAAGTCTGGTTCGGCGTGCAGCATGCGTTTTGAATTGATGTGACCTACCGCTTGCACTTCGGCGGTCCCAAAACCTCATTCAATACAAACGCCATCGCGATGGTCTTGCGGCTGCGCAACAGTTGAAGGGCCATTACAGCAGGGTTGGGATGCGCCGTGCGGACGGGGGCCACGATGGGTGATAGCGCCATCATATCGGCATGCACGGTACGCGCCGGCTGCTCGGGAATCTTGGGCGGCGGTGGCGGCACCGGAGCCGGCGTCCCGCGCATGATGATTTGCCGCGGTAGCATGGGCGATGGCCGAACTTCGCGCACGACGACCACCGGTCGTTGCGCCGTGGGCATCTCGTCATCGTCCTCTTCGTCTTCGGCGTTGCTTTGGGCAGTCGGTGGCCGGCTTTCCTGTTGCTGACGCAGGCGATCAATCTCCTGCAGGAAGCGATCAAGCTCCTGGCCGGGATTGCGGCGCATCGGTTGTTGCGGCTGCGGGTTGGCCTGGTCCTTCGCCTTCAAGATCGCGCCGAGAACGTACACACCCATGACGACCAGCGGCACGATCCATTCGAGACGACCCATGTGATACCCTCCGGACGCTTCTGCGTAGCGTGCAAGCTCCTTAGCCACCCACAGGTCGGTCGGCACGGTCAGGGCGGCTGCCCAGAGCGACGGCGCTCCGCATATCGGTATCAGATTGCAGGTTTTTCAGATTGTAGTAATCCATGACACCGAGCCGGCCGCTGCGGAACGCTTCGGAAATCGCCATCGGCACCTCGGCTTCGGCCAGAACGACTTTGGCCCGGTTCTCCTGCACTCGTGCTTGCATTTCCTGTTCGAGGGCCACGGCCATCGCCCGGCGTTTTTCGGCTTCGGCCTGGGCCACGCGCAAGTCGGCGGCCGCCTGATCGGCTTGCAGTTTTGCGCCGATGTTCTCGCCGACTTCAATGTCGGCCATGTCTACCGAGACGATTTCGAAGGCCGTCTGCGAGTCGAGCGAACTGTGAAGCACCGTTTGTGTAATCGTGCTCGGGTTGGCCAACACCTCCTTGTGATCGTGAGCCGAGCCGATGGCTTTGACGATGCCTTCACCGACACGGGCGATGATGGTCTCCTCCGTCGCACCGCCGACCAGTCGATCGAGCTTGGTCCGCACGGTGACACGAGCCTTGGCGCGGAGCTGAATACCATTGCGGCAAACGGCATCAAGGAATTGCCGGCCCTTCGTCGGATCCGGGCAATCGATAACTTTGGGATTCACGCTGGTCTTGACCGCATCCAGCACATCGCGACCGGCGAGGTCAATGGCGGCGGCCGTCTTCCACGGCAAGTCCATGCCTGCCTTGTGGGCGGCAATCACCGCGGTCGATGTCTTGGGCACATTGCCTCGCGAGAGATAATGCGATTCCAGGTCCTGCGTCGAGATCTGCACGCCCGATTGCACCAGAGCAATCTTCTGCCGCACGATCATGCCGTAGTCCACCTGGCGGAACTTCATGCCGACAAGGTCGAGGATGCCGATCTTGGCGTTGGTCAGTTTGCTTTGCAACCACAGCCGAAAGAAGCTGAAGAACACCATCAGGAAAATCAGACCGACGACGACGAGAAATGCCGCCATCGCCAGCGTCCATTTATCGCTCAACAGGTCGCTGATCCAATCGGCGAGCAAAAGCATGGCGTACCTTTCGTGTTATGTTCGTTCCGGCCAACTTCACCACTGAGCCGCAGTGGAAATCGACACTTAAGCGTCGATTTCTTCTCTTCTCTGTGTTCTTCGTGTCTCTGTGGCGAAGATTTCTTTACCTTATGTCGGGAGGTCGTCGAGGTTGATCTTATCGAGGTTGGGGGCTTCGACCTTTCGGACGAACACTTTGGCGGCCCGCACGTCGATGCACTTCACCCACGAACCGGCCGGAATCAGCGGGCCTTCGCTCATTACGTCCGCCCGTTTACCGTCGAACTCGACCGCGCCGGCCGGCCGCAAATCCGAGATGGCCCGGCCATAATGCCCGCGCAGCAGTTCCAGCTCCAAGTTTACCGGCATGGTGGCCACCGTGGCGTCTTCTTCCGGCCCGGTCTGCATCAGCCGCCGACCCCATGCCGTGCGTGGCCACAATTGCACTGCCGCCCAAGTCACCATCGGCCCGGCAAGGAACACACCGACAAGGGTGAGCAAACCGGTCGCCGCATCGCCGTAGAAGAACGTCATCACGACCCCGGCCGCCACCGCAAACGCCGACGCCAGGAACAGCACCCCGCCCGTCGGGAAAAACAATTCCGCCGCCAGTAGTGCCAAGCCGAGGATGATTAACAGATAGGCCCAGGTGAGTTCCATCGCGGTCGCTGATTCTCGGGTATTGAGGGTCAGTGTTCATTATAACTCATTTCTTGCCCACGGCTCGCCTTTGACTTCATGGCAAATCGAACAAAAAAGTCTTGATCATGCAATCTTACGGCAATATATTTAGATAGTTGACGAATAATCTAAATGAATGGATCGCGGAGGGAGTCGATGAACGATGGCTTTCGAGCGCTGGCCGATCCGACGCGGCGGGAGATCCTTCGCATCTTGCGGAAGGGACCCATGACCGCGGGCGACTTGGCCGACAAGTTTCAGATATCGAAGCCATCGATGTCGCATCACTTCGCGGTGCTGCAACAGGCCGATCTAATCGCCGCGCGAAAAGATGGCCGGCAGATTCTTTACGCACTGAATACCACGGTGGTGCAGGACCTGCTCGCTGCGGTGTTCGACTTGTTCCCGGGTCAGGGCAAACGGCCGCCGGGTGGAGGAATGAAATGAGCCGCTGGTTGCTGTCATCGCTGGTGTTGGTCGTCGCCGTCGCGGCAAGCTCGGCGTATTTGTCGGCCAACCGGGCACAGTATTTCCCCGAGAAGGTCGCAGTGCATTGGGACATCAACATGGAGCCGGATGGTTTCGCCTATCGTGACGACGTGCTCCAGGTCTTCTGGGTCATGCCGCTTGCAGGCGTCGGCGTGTTCGCGCTGTTGTGCGCCTTGCCGTGGCTTTCGCCGGCTCAGTTCAAAATCGATGACTTTCGCCGGGTGTACGACTACATCGTTTTTCTCGTTGTGGCGATGTTGGCTTACATTCACGGCGTGTTGTTATATGGTCAGTCGCACGGCGAACTGTCGGCCAAGTGGTTCCTGGGCGGGTTCTTCCTGTTTTTCGGCCTGCTCGGCAACGTGCTGGGCAAGGTGCGAAAGAACTTTTGGGTGGGCGTGCGCACACCGTGGACTTTGGCCAACGACGTCGTCTGGGAGAAAACGCATCGTCTGGCCGCGTGGCTCTTCGTGGCTGCCGGCTTTGGTGGCTTCGTGGCTGTGATGTGCGGCGTATGGCCGGTGTGGTGCTTCTTCGGGATCGTCGGTGCCGCGCTGCTACCGGTCGTCTATTCACTAGTGCTTTACAAACGGCTGGAACGCGCGGGACAAGTGTAGCTGGCAGCCGAATACGGAGAAAACAATCATGCTTCCACCAACAACAGCATGGGGTTCTCCAGCAGCGACGCCACGCGCCGCGTGAAGCGCGCTCCATTGGCGCCGTCGATTACACGGTGGTCGTACGAGAGTGACAGCGGCATCATCAGGCGCGGGACGAATTGGCCATTTTGATACACGGGCTCGGTACGGGAGCGTGACAAACCCAGGATGGCGACTTCGGGCCAATTCACAATCGGCGTGAAGCCGGTGCCGCCGATGCCGCCGAGGTTGGAGATGGTGAAGCAGCCGCCCTTCATGTCTTCGATGGGCAGCTTGCGGGCTCGCGCCTTCTCGGCGACATCGGCCAAATCGGTCGCCAGGTCTTTGATCGACTTTTTGTCCACGTCGCGGATCACGGGCACCAGCAGGCCACGGTCCGTGTCCACGGCCACGCCGATGTGGCAGTAGCGTTTCACAATCAACTTGTTGCCCGCCAGGTCCAAGCTGGAATTAAACGTCGGGAACTCTTTAATGGCGACCGCGCACGCCTTCAAGGCAAACGCTGTGACGGTAAGCTTCGGGCCTTGGCCATCCTGCGAGCGGCGGAAAGCATCAAGATCGGTGATGTCGGCCAGGTCGTTTTGCGTGACATGCGGGATTTGGCTCCACGCCACCGACATTTGCTCAGCCGTCTTGCGTCGAATCAACTCGAGCGGCTGGGCTTCCACTTCGCCCCATTTGGCGAAATCCGGCAGGGGCGGCGCAGCCACGCCACCGCCAGTTGAACGTTGAACATGTGCAATCACATCGTCCTGCGTAACCCGGCCGCGCGGCCCGGAGCCTTTCACCGTCTGCAGATTGATGCCGAACTTGCGCGCGATGCGGCGCGTGGCTGGCCCGGCCGGAATCAACTGATCCGGCGAGAACCGCGGCTGATGTGTTGCCACGTCGCCGTTACGCGCGACAGGCGGAGCCAGCGTTGCCGTCGCGGCTGGAGCCTTTGCCTCGGCGGCCATGGCTTTCGCTGCGGGCTTGCCGGGGCTTGCAGCGGCGGCACCTTCAGCGCGGGCGATTACCACGCCCGGCGAGATTGTCTGGCCCTGCGTGACGGCGATCTCGGCGATCTTGCCAGCTAGGCCAGCGGGCACTTCCACAGTGCTCTTCTCAGCTTCCAGCACGATCACGATGTCGCCGGGGCCGACCGTGTCGCCGGGCTTCACCCGGATCTCGAGCACGTTGCCTTCCTTGATGTTCTCGCCCAAGTCGGGCAGCACGATATCAACAGCCATCATCACTCCATTAGCATTGGTCAAGCCGTGACCGGGTCGGCCTTTTCGGGGTCGATGCCGAGTTCCTTGATCGCCTTCGCGACCACATCCGCCTTGATTTCATTCTTCCGCATCAACTGCGTCAGCGCTGCGACGGCGATGCTCTCGGCATCCACCTCGAAGTGGCGACGCAGAACGCTTCGATCATCGCTGCGGCCAAAGCCATCGGTGCCGAGCGGCAGCAAGCCGCCGGGCACCCAACGGGCGATCATCTCGGGCGTGGCTTTCATGTAATCACTGGCGGCAACGAACGGACCGGTCTCTTTTTCCAGCGTCGTTTCCAGATAACTTTTACGCGGTGCGGCTCCGGGATGCAGCGTGTTCCATCGTTCGCAGGCCAACGCTTCCCGGCGTAGTTCTTTGTAACTTGTGACGCTCCACACGTCGGCCGCCACGCCGAACTTGGTGGAGAGAATGTCTTGCGCTCGCAGACATTCCTTCAGGATGATCGCGCTGCCGAGCAGATGGACCTTTGACCGCTTGGCGTCAGTCACCGGCGCAGGCTTGAGCTTGTACATACCCTTGATGATGCCGTTGGCAGCGCCTTCGGGCATCGGCGGCATGGCCAGCGCCTCGTTTTGCAGCGTGAGATAATAAATCACGTCTTCATCATTGGCATACATGCGTCGAATGCCGTCCTGGATGATGACGGCAATTTCATAGGCGTAAGCCGGGTCATAGGCGACGACATTGGGAATGATCGACGCCTGAAGATGACTTTGCCCGTCCTGGTGCTGCAAGCCTTCGCCATTCAGCGTGGTCCGGCCAGCGGTTGCGCCCAGCATGAATCCCCGACAGCGCATGTCACCCGCCAACCACGCTTGGTCGCCGACGCGCTGGAAGCCAAACATCGAATAATAGATGTAAAACGGAATCATCGGCAGTCCGTGCGTGGCATAAGCCGAGCCGGCCGCGATGAACGACGACATAGCCCCGGCTTCGGTAATGCCCTCTTCGAGAATCACACCATCAGCGGCTTCGCGGTAACTCAAATAGAACTTGGCATCAACCGGCGTGTATAACTGCCCTACGGCGGAATAGATGCCAAACTGCTTGAACATCGTGTCCATGCCAAACGTGCGAGCCTCGTCCGGGATGATCGGCACGACGTGTTTGCCGATGTTCGGGTCGCGGAGCAGCTTCCGCGCGCAGGCGCCAGCGCTGCACCGCCGTCCCCGCCGCGTAGCTGCTGCGCACGGGTGCCATCACCTCGGTGCC
>JANNLP010000653.1:0-11651 GCA_031396905.1 Gemmataceae bacterium | reverse complement strand
CACGGCGACCGGAATTGCCGCAGTGTCGAACACTTGATTGGCCTGGGTAACGAAGTCGTAAACGCCGTTGTCGGTGTAGTCCCAGGTTCCGCCGGGGGGCGGGAAGCTGTAAGTGACCGTTCGCGGCGAGCCGTTGGTGATGTTGTCGATGGAAACGTAGGTGGCGGGCACGTCGAATCCGCCGGGGCCCGTGACTCGAACGGCCAGGCTGTTGCCGATCAGGGTGGCCGCGTCGATGCCGATCAACGAGTAATAGGTGACCGTGAACTTGGTGGTCGTGTCGCCCGGATTCGGGTTCGCGGGAAAATCGATCGCATTGGGGCAGTCGGGATCGTATTCGACCGAACCGATATCGACAACTCCAACGGCCCGCCGAAAACTCGTGCCGCGCTGGTCGAAAGTCAACGCCGCCGGGTTGGAGCCGGCATTCACGAGTGGACTGCCTTCTAGGGGCAAGTGCGTCAACGTCAGCCCACCATTGTCGGCCAGCGGCCCGAGTTTGAGATTGATGCCGAAGGAGAGGTTGCCGCCGAGATCCGTCTTCGAAAAGCCCGTGCCGGAGCCGACGGCGCTGGTCTTCATCGTGACGGTGCCGGCGCTGGAGATGTCCGGGGCGCTGCCGGCGTTGCCGCTGACAATGCTGCTTTCGAGGGCGATTGTAGCAGTACCGATTCCGCGGGCGATGGCGCCGCCGATGCCCGCGGCGGTGTTGGCCGTGAACGTACTGTTCTGCACCGTGAAGGTGCCGGGGAAGGAGCCGGCGATGTAGACGGCGCCGCCGTTGCCCGCGGTGCTGTTGCCGGAGAACGTGCTGTTGCGGATGCGCTGCGTGTCCGCGGCGGAGAAGCTGTTGGTGACGAGGGCGCCGCCGAACACGGCGTTGGTGGCGATGTTGCCGGAGACCGTGCTGTTGTCGATCTGCACGGAGCTCCGGGAGTAGAGGGCGCCGGCCAGGCCGGCGGTGTTGCCGGAGACCGTGCAGCCGGTCAGGTTCAGTCGGGCGCCGGCCCCCTGGACGGCGACGGCGCCGCCGCTGCTGCTGGCCGAGTTTCCGGTGAAGCGGCTGTCGGTGGCGGTGACCATCCCCCCGCTCCCGAGGCTGATCGCTCCTCCGACGTTAGCGGATTTGTTGTCCCTGAACGTGCAGCGCACGACCTCCAGGTGTTCGTCCCCGCCAAAGATCGCTCCGCCGTTGCCGGCGAAAAAACCGTTGGTGAAGGTCGTGTCGCTGATCAGCACGAGCGCGGCTTTGGCGACTTGGTTGATGTGGAAGATGTTCACGGCGCCGCTGCCGCTGAGCGTGACCTTGCCCGTGCCGGCAAGATTCACCTGCTCGGTGACGGTGATCTCGCTGGCGAGCGTGATCGTCCCGGCCAGTCCGCTGTCAAACGTGACGGTGTCGAACCCCGCGGCGGTATTCGCTTTGCTCACGCAATCCCGCAGCGAGTCGGCCCCGCTGTCGGCGAGATTCATGACTGTGAACGTGGCCGGGGCGGTCCGGTCTTCCAGGGCCTGTACAAACAATCGTTGACGTAAGCGGTTCATGGCAAACTCTCCAAGATTTCAGTCCCGATTTGGCCTGACAAAGAGAGTGCGAGATAAGTGAGCCGATTCCCCAATAGTTCTTTGACGAATTACGGTTTGACCGGCGGCAGGTCCTTCCGCCACTTCGCGGCTTCTTCGGGTTTGCCCCAGGCGTCGTAGAGTTGAATCACCGAATCCAGTGTCTTGGGCACATAGAACTGGCCCTGTGGTGGAATCCTGGTTTCGCGCTGCTTCAGTCCTTCGTAGCCCTTCACTAAAAACGGTTCGGCTTCGGCAAATCTCTTCTGTCCCAAAAGCGCGGTGCCAACAATGGCTTGCGTGCAAAACGTCGTCCAGCGATCTGGACCATTCTTCGTGCGAATCTCCAGGCACTCGCGGGCGATCGGCTCGGCCTCGGCAAATCGTTTCTGATCGATCAAGTTCCCCGCAAGGTAACCCAGCTCATTGGCCAGCAGAAAACGCCCCGGCCCCGGGTGCTCGCGAACGTACGCCACCAGCTCGCGAAGAACTGGCTCGGCCTTTTCGGGCTGGCCACGCTGCTGACACAACTCCGACCAATGGGAAATGATGGTCTGGGTGCTTGGGCTGCCCAACCCCATCGTCTTGCGCGCCAGATTCACCGCTTCAAATATCAGCGGCTCCGCTTGATCGTACCGCTTCAAGTCGCGATGCAATGTGCCGAGATTCACGATGGTCGCAATCGTGTCTTGATGCTCCGAACCCAACTTCCGTCGAGAAAGGGAAAGGCATTGCTCATAGAGTGCCTGTGCACGGTCAAATTCCCGACGGAGTTGCAAAAATGCGGCGTAGTCGCCCATCGTGTAGAGTGTGTCGGCGTGATCCGGCCCCTGTTTCCGCTGCCGAAGCTCCAGCACCTCGCGGTAGGTCGCGTCGGCCTCGTCGAATCGCTGCCGCTCTTTGTAAACCAGCGCCAGATTCAGTCGCGTGTCCAGCGTATCCGGATGGTCGTGCCCGCGCAATGTGCGATAGTTAGCATGCAGTTCATTGAGCAAGGGTTCCGCCACGTCGTACCGCTCCCATTGGATGTAGGTGGTTGCCAGACCGCTGATATTGTGTAGCGTTTCCGGGTGATCGGCGCCAAGTTGCCGCCGCAACGTCTCGCAAAGTTGCTTGTAGAGTGGTTCCGCCTTGAAATACTCAAAGCGCTTCAGATAAACGTTGGCCAGATTGCTGGTCGCTTCGAGCGTGTCGCGATGCTCATCGCCGAGACGCGCTTTGCATGCTGCTTCTGCCTGCCGCAGCGTGTTTTCCGCTTCGTCTAGTCGGCCGCTGTACATCAGATGCAACCCGTAATCGCGCATGCTCTGCAACGTGTGCGCATGGTCGGGTCCAAACAAAGTCCGCCGCGCCTCCAGCACCTGTCGGTACAGCTTTTCCGCCGCCGCGTGGTCGCTTTGTGCCGTCCGCAGCAGAGCCAATTGGTGCATGCTCTCCAGCGTGTCCGCATGTTCCGGACCCAGCCGGGCGCCGCGAAGTTGTAGTGCCCGGTCCAGGTGCTTTTGCGCTTCGTCCAGTTCGCCAATCGCCCGGTATGCCCGCCCCAGCGTCGTACGAATTGCCGCTTCCGTTATCTCCTGCCCGCGAAACCGTACTTCGATGTCCCGGGCCGCCCGGTCGAGCGCCTCGCGCACCGTGAGATTGCGACTGCGTTTGACCTCGGCCGGCTGATTCGCAACATCTGCCTGACTGAGCAAATCGCGCTGTAAGAACTCATTGACTGCCTTGTTGATCGCCGCCTCTTCGTCGGCCCGAATCTGCTCGGCCCGCGCCTTCTGTTCACTGATCCTCGCCTCGGCCTCTGCCACTCGCGCACGGTATGCTTGCCAGACGCTGAACGCCGTTGCCATCACCATCAGAGCGAAAACCCCAGATGTCGTTATCATCGCTGCGCGATTTCGCCGCACGAACTTTCGCAGCTTGTAGCCGGCGCTGGGCGGCCCAGCCTCCACCGGCTCATCATGCAGATAACGCTCGATGTCCCGCGCCAAGCCGTTGGCCGTCGCATACCGCCTGTTGCGGTCCTTCTCCAAACTGCGCATCACGATCCAGTCCAGCTCACCGCGCATCAACGATGTGAGTTGCTTGGGCTCGTAACTTCGCTTCGCGGCGATGCTGGGCAACTCATCCGCGCCGCTCAGTTTGGTGCTCGGCGTCGGCGGCTCCACTTCACGAATGACCCGCAACATTTCGATGATGCCCGCATCGGCCAGCGTTTTCTTGTCAAACGGCGGCGATCCCGTCAGCAATTCGTACAGCAACACTCCGAGCGAATAGATATCCGTGCGTGTATCAACATCCTTCCGTTTGGTGTCGGCCTGCTCGGGACTCATGTACTGCGGCGTGCCGACCACCATGCCGAAATTCGTTTCCAACGAAACGTCCATGACATCGACATCAATCGCCTTGGCCACGCCGAAGTCAATCACCTTCGGCATCGGCCGGCCATCCACTTGCGCGATCAACACATTCCCCGGCTTGATATCGCGATGAATGATGCCCTTCTGATGCGCATGCTGAATCGCATGGCACACGGGAATGAAAAGTTCCAACCGAGCCCGCGGCGCGAGCCGCTGTTCATCGCAATAGCGCGTGATCGAGTGGCCTTGTACCAACTCCATGACAAAAAATGGCTGGTTGGAATCGGTCACCCCGCCATCCAGAATCTTGGCAATGCTGGGATGATCCATCAGTGCGAGCGCTTGCCGTTCGGCTTCGAAGCGCGCCATGACCTGGCGAGAATCCTTGCCTGCCTTGATGAGCTTGAGTGCGACCAGACGTTTGACGGGTTCGCGTTGCTCCGCCTTCCAAACCTCTCCCATGCCGCCTTCGCCGATCAGCTCCAGTAGCTGGTAACGGCCAATCAGGACGCCGGGTTGCCCTGTCGGCGGCAACGCGCTATTCAACTTCGCCGCCGGCGACTCCAGGAATCCAGGCTCCTCGACCATGACGTGCAGCAGAGCTTCAATGCGCTGGCGCAAGACATCGTCGCCGCAAGCACTTTCGACAAATGCGCGCCGTGCCGCCGGATCGCTGATCCGCCGAGCTTCATTGAAGATCGCTTGTTCATTTTCTTCCACGGAACAGCAACCTCACCGTGTTGCCATGTGCGGCATCAACCCCTTACCACCATACTCATGCGAGAAAATCAACCAACTTCCCCAACGGTTTCTCAATTTTCGTACTCATGCCGGCTTTCCAGCCATTTGCACGCGCAGCCAACACCGCGCATAGGCCCAATCGTTATCGGCCGTCGACGTGGAAATGTCGAGCGCTTCCGCGGCCTGTGTGGTTGTCAGGCCGGCAAAGAACCGCAGCTTGACCAGCTTCGCCTGTCGCGGATTCATCTGTTCCAATTGGTCGAGCGCTTCGTCCAGCGCCCAAAGATCAACATCGGGTTCGTCGATGGCCGGCTGAATATCGGACAGCGCCACCCGCTGGTATTCGCCGCCCGCATTTTCGCATTTCTTGTGCCGGGCGCGTTCGATCAGGATCCGCCGCATCGCCTCGGCCGCCGCGCCAAAAAAATGCCCCCGGCTATTCCACTGCTGCGGGCTTTGTTTGTCCACAAGTCGCAAATACGCTTCATGAACCAGCGCGGTGGCATCAAGCGTTTGCCCGGCCGCCTCATGCGCCATTTTGCTGGCGGCCATGCTGCGCAGCTCATCGTAGAGCAGCGGCAACAGTTGCTCCGATGCCTGCGTGTTGCCGGCTTCGATCGCGTCCAGAATTCGTGTGACGTCACTCACTAAAGAAACAGCTTAGCCGGTCCGCAGGCCGCGGTCACGGAGCGAATGGCGGAACCGAAACAGACGTGAGTTGACCAATGACCATTACCTCATAACGACTCGACAAACCGCAGGCGAATCGACTCAAGTACTGACTTGCCCTAGCGCGCTTCGGTCACATCGCCCGAGGCCTGTTGATACGCCCATTTTTGTCTTTGATGTGATTCCAGTTGGGTCTCAGTTAGGTCTCAGAATGACATGGAAAGTGAATGAATTCGACCATTTTGTGTAATCCGTGGAAATCCGAATACTCTTGTTTTCTCGGGAAATACGCGGATTTTGAGTTGAGCGATCCTTATTCGAGACCAAGAGGTCGGAGGTTCAAATCCTCTCGCCCCGATTGATCTTACGACGACGCCCGTTCCGAAATGGCAGAGAACTTGCAGAGTTGACCGCTCGGAATAATGCCCTTCAAGGATTTTCCTTCGAAGGGCTTTGTCACGCGCATCAAGCGCACTTTGGTATCTTCTGCGGGCGGACGGGGCGTGGGGCACGCACCGACGTGTTTAGTGCGACCGCGGCGCGAATGAGCGCCTTCAAGGCCTTTTCATCAATCTTGTCGTCCTCATGGAAATCAATGGCACGCCTGGTGTTGCCTTCGAGGCTGGAGTTGAAGAGGCCTGCAGGGTCCTGAAGCGCGGCACCCTTTGCGAAGGTCATCTTCACGACATTTTTGTACGTCTCACCCGTGCAGATGATTCCGTCGTGCGACCACACCGGAACCCCTCGCATCGAGTTCGACGGCTTTCGCCATTTCACTTCCTCGACCACTTCGGGATCGGCCTGCCTAATAAGCATTCGGAACCGCGCGAGCAACTCGCCCTGCCAATCACGCGGCTCCTTGTTTCTCGCATCGATCCGCTGAGAGGAAGAGTCTCCTTTTCCTTTCTTGGAGTCGCTCTTCGTCTTCTTCATGGTTGTCGTCGCTTTCTTCGAGATAGATTTTGGGCCAGCGGACGTTACGTGTCGAAACCGACATAGGCTAATAGGCCGTCAATGCTGTCGGGGAGAACGCCCTTCGCCTCCAGCGTCCCGAGTTGGACTTTGCCCTTGCGTGCCCGCGCCGTTCGCACTGTGAGAAAGTGCTGAGCCTTTGCCGTCAGCCATTGGAGCAGCAGCGTCGAGCCTGCGGCGAATGGTTCCCGCCGCTCCACAATCACCAAATCGCCCCGGAGTCCGAGTATCGCCTTGTCTCCTGCGCCGGTGAGAGCCAGGTGCATAACGTCATTGACGTACCAGTGCTCCAATTGACGGCCTACATCGCCTTCACTTCGATAGACTTGAACATCGCCGGCCCGTTGCGGGTCGTCGTTCTCGTTCACAACAATGACGTCATCGAGCCATACTCCGTTCATTGTTCTGTCCGCTCACATTTGTTCGCCGGGCAATCGCCTGGCTTGCTTCATCCATCCGGCGATTTGAAATCCGGTCGAACTTGTCGCCCTCATGGCTGTCGAGGTATCGTATTTCCTTTCACTGCCCCGCAAAGAACTGGTACATCCCGCTCCAGACAAACGCTGTGGCGAGCAGCGATGCGATGGCCACTGTCAGGCCCAATCGCCGCAGTTGCTTGAGCTGCAACCACATGGCAATGCCCGACACGGCCCAAAAGCACATCAGGATCGCCATCGCATCGACGAACACGGCGCGCACCGTCATCATCTTCTCCGACATCGTATCCGACGGGTAACCTCGCGACATGTGCAGTGAAGTCAGGAAATTAGGCCACCGCATGGATTGTTGTTCGGGACTCAAGCTCACCTGGCCGCTGCGCAGATCATAGCTGGCCATGCGGCGCTCCCTGCCGTGCTCCACGAGAAAAGACAAGCGCGGAAAATCGCCATCGCCATTCCATTTCGTCGCGGATGATTTCGAGTCAGCCCTGCCCGCCGCGGCCAGCATGGCGTCTTTCGTCGCGTTCAGAAGCTCCGCGTCGTTGGTTGCCAGCTTGATCTGCTCGGGCTGCGGTTCCGCCGGCGCATGAAACGTCGTGCCCTTGAGCTTGCGCCGGTCGAAGGAAAGAAATACGGAACCGCCTGCCTCGTCCTGGCCTTGCAAGCTCACGCCGCCTTGAAATTTAGGCTCCCTGTCCGCGAACAACCGGTATTCCTCCGCTCCCGCCTTGTCCTTATCGGCCGCGTTCAGTGCCGCGACCACTTTACGTGCAAGCGCCTCAGGCTCGGGCCACAGTGGCATCGCCGCGACATCGACCGTCCACTCAATCGGTTGATTGGCCCGATCACCGCCGCCCGGAGCAAACCAATTTCCATGATTGAAGATCAGCCCGGAAAACCCGTACATCGCCACCCACGGAGCCAGGAAGAGGCCCGTGTAAAGATGCGTCCGGCGCACGAGTTTCATCGCTTGCATCGGCATACTCCGACTTCGATTGAAAGAATCTGATGGCCCCACATCAGGACTGCGTTCAGAGAAAAGAACGTGTGGCGGCAAATCATCGGCTCATGCTAACGCAAATCGAAATTGCGTGTGTAACTTGCTCGTAACGAGTGAACGATGTCACCGCCGCCGCGCCCGACCTGCGGCAAACACCTGTCCCCCATTCACGCCGCCCCGGCCACAGCAAAGCGTGGGCGGGTGCCTCCAGCGGCATGACCTCCCTTTCTTCGGGACTGGAGGCGTCAGTCCATTTCAGTTGTCAAAGAACATCTCGCTGGCAACAAACCACCAGCTCCGACCCTCGATGCCCGATCCTCGACACCCGATACCCGATACCCGACGATAACAACTCCCTCGCCCCCAGAGCCGCCCGCGCGCACTCCCACGCGCTGGAAAGGCGAATGCCGCGGGCACTTGGGGTAATGGTCACGCTCGCCGCGACCGCGGCGGCCAACCTTGTTGCCACACTCGAGGTGGGCGCGTGTGGCGCTCGTTTGTTGCGAGCCAACTGGTGTTGGCTCACTCGTCGCTGATGGCGAGGGGGTGGGTGGTGTGGTTGTTTAAGCGACAGTGACGCCGGATCGTTTTGTCCCGCGGCATCGCCTTTCAACAGACACCAACTTATCCATGAACCTCATTGACTCCACATTGGAAAACAACTTCCGGCGTTGGTCTTCCGACTATGGAATCAACTCGATTCACAGATCAACTCTGCAATTGACGCCTGCCACGGGCTGGATCCGAGCCCGTCGCTTGCGGCAATCATCGGCTCCGGAGGCCGATATACACAATTGTGCACTATCGAATTGATAATGTCAAGCCAAGTAGCAATGAACTCTCGCAGGCTGCATCATGCCATTTGCCAGTCGAGCTGTTCTGACCAGTGAGAATAGACTTGTCTCGGTATGTGTCTGTCTCGCCATGCTCCCGCCGAGCCGCTGACCATTACCCACAAGTTTTCAATCCCGAAGGGATTGCAGCTATTAGCCGGTGGTTGAGCGCAGCGACACCACAGGTAACCACGAAATGATAGCTATCCGACCCCGGAGGGGTCGCAGCATCTCTCGATGCGGCGATGTGCTGCGACCCCGCCGGGGTCGAAGATTTGGGGTGGATTCTTACCGGTGGTATCGCTTCGCTCAACCACCGGCTCATGGCTATGACCCCCGCCGGGGTCAAGAACGGCACTCCCTTGGTAGACAAATGTGGGTAATAGTCGGCGCCGAGCCGGGAAGCATGGCACCCCAAAAATCTGCAACTACGTGACGATGCCACCCGCCGATAATTCGCTTGGCCTCATCGTGCTACACGTTGACGCCGCCACTTGCGCCAGCCGACACCGGCAAGCGCCAAACCGGCCAAGGCCATGCTCGACGGTTCCGGAACCACCGTCACCGCCAACGGGTAAGTACCGTGGCTGGGATGGAAGACATATTCATCCAAGTTATTGGCAGCCACTTGCAGACCGAAGCCAGCCGCTGTCGGAGAAGTATCTAAATCGAACAGCGAAATCGTGCCCGAGCCGGGAGCCACGGCGACCATTCGGAAAACGGCAATGACTCGTTCGCCCACGCCGGAAAGCATGCCAGCCGTCGCACCGACGCCCGTGCCCGTGGTCACACCCAAAATCGCTGTCGAACCCATATTGTAACCGGTGAAGGTATTTGGGTTGCTGGTGCCGAATGGCACAACGGCTCGCGCATTCGCGTTATTCTGGTTGGGATCTGTGGGAGGAATCGGGGGTTGAAATGGGTTGTTCAAGACACCCAGCGGGTAGTTCAAACCAAACGCAATTGTAATCAAACGGTTGGTGCCGCCCCAAAAGCTCTGGGGAAATGACGGTGTCGGACTCGACAATGCATTGGCGTTCGTCGCAATGGTGACTTGAAGAAAGATCGTCTGACCTTGAGTCACTGTCAGTCCGCCAACCGGAATTGGCGTACCCAAAGCCACCGGCTGATTGGTACCGCCGATCGGATCGAGTTCGTTATCGATCCAAAGGGGGTTGGTCTGGTCGAGACCTGATGGCGGTAAGCCAATGCGATAGCCGAGGAACACGTCGGCCTGGAGGGGCATCGCGATAGCTAACGCCACCATACACGCTTGGACTAGATTTCTGATTCTCATTGTTGCTGTCTCCTGATGGTTCCCACCATCTTATCGCTTTTGGATGCTGCTATTGTGTTCAATGATGCGGTCGAGCGCATGTCGCAAGGCGAGAGCAATGAATGGCCCGGAAACCCACGATACAGCAGCGAACTGCCGGGATTGTCTTGGTCGCGTGTGGCGGTGTCGTTTTGGTTGTTGATATTGTGGCGCGGTCTTTTGCGGATCACGTTTTTGTGCCAGGCGAACGCCTTGTCTTCATACAGTTCGCCGTGGCCGCTTTGATTTTGGGCGTCATTTTTATTGCGGCGGACAGGCGTCCGCGAAATTGACAACCGCTAATTTTCAAGCTGAGGCACTACCCGCGATTAGCTACTCAGAGTCTCAAGATTGACCGGTTTAGGAATCGAAGTCATCACTTTCACCAACCGGGCCATCCGGCAATGCCAACAACTCGACGGCCGGGAGGGAGTTTCCCATGATGCCTGCCAGATCGCCATGCAGTCCCGCGGTGTTCTTGACGGCGAGTTCCAGTTGTTTTTCTCGTTTGGACCAGTGCCGCAGCGTCGCGCGTTTTTCGGCTTCGAGGTCTTTGCGCATGGTGCTGAACGCCTCGACGATGCCGGCCACGCGGTTCTTGAATTCGATGCTGGAGAGATAATTGTAAACCAGATCCAGTTTTTCCTGGCGGCCTTCCAGCGATGCCAATGTCTTGCCGATTTCCAACATACCGCCGCGCAGGGCGTGCGCCAAGCCGATGGCACATACGCGATTGGAGACCCAGACGTCTTCGAGCAACATGAAGTTGTCCACATCCTTCGGCAATTCGATGGAAACCAAAATGGCGACTTGAGCCTTGGCCGTTCGTTGGTTGTCGCGGAGTTTGGCGAGCCAATCGCGACCCCAGCTCTTGGTTCGTTTCGCTTCCCAGAGAATGGTTCCGCAAGTGCGGCCGGCCCCGTCGATGACTCGGTGCAAGACGTCGCCGCCATGAATCCCTTTGGGCACGGGGGAAATCTCATCGCCCGGGAAGTGCTGCATCAGGAGCTTTTCGAGTTCGATTTCCAGAACTTCGCCTTGCGTCTGTTGCGAGCCTTGCTCCGCTTTGCGCTTCAGGTCGCCGATCTGCGTGGTTAAGTCCGTAATCAGTTTGTCTTTCTCAGCCATGTCGAGTGCAAGTTCGTCGGCCGCCGACTTCGACGCCTGTTCGCGGATCGCCTGCCGCTCGGCGTCGATTTTCCGCGCGACTTCCAGTTCGAGATCTTTCTGTCTCTGTTCGAGGTCGCGTCGCTCCTTTCGCAAGGCCACTTCCGTGGTCTGAGCCTCTTGAAGTTTGCCCTGGACTTCGTTCAATTGGGCGGTCAAATCGCCGACTTCCACCGCCATCGATTTCCGCGCTTTGTCCGCTGCCGCGCTTTCCAGGGCCGCACGCTGTTGTTCCAGCTTCAGCGTCACTTCCTCGTCGAGCTTTTGCTGACGGTCAGCCAGCGTTCGATCCAATTGCTTCAGCGACTCCTCTTTCTGGCCTACTGCTTCCTGCACTCGGTTGAACAATTCACTTTCAAGCCCTTCCTGACGCTTCTGGAGTTCCTGCTCTCGGTCGGCAAACTCCTTGTTTTTGTGGCGGATATCAGCGTCAAATTTTTGCTGCAACTCGCCGCGCACCTGCGCCGACAGCGCATCTGCCATCTCGATTGGGGTATTACATTGCGGACAGCGAATCACGTCAGACATAGTTAGCCTGCAAATCTCAGTTGATGTGTGGATATTTTATCAAAAGTGATCATGTCGCCGAGT
>JANNLP010000621.1:0-1790 GCA_031396905.1 Gemmataceae bacterium | reverse complement strand
CGATCCGCGTACTGAACTGTTCGTGACAACAGGCCGAACGGTCAAAGTAATCGACAAGCATCATATGTTCGGGCCGCCTCTTCCAGGCAGCATTGGATTTGCAAGTGAACTCGTGCATTTTGAGCTCGACTCGTTTGACATTGGAGGTTCACAATTCCACGGCGATGCCCATGTCGCCGTATCCAATTTCGTTCCAGGCGATGGCCGATATGATCTGGTGACTTCCCTGGGTTCGGGCGCGGGCACCACCGGGCAAATCTCGATCTGGAGTGGCGACAGCGGGACGGGTGTCGTGTCGGCATTGCCGCGCGACGATGAGTTCTTTTCCTTCATGGACCCGTCGGGTACGCCGTATGGTGTCGGTGTGTTTGTGGCGTTTGGGGTGTGAATGTAACACCGACCGCCTTCATCCAATGCCGCCTCTCCTTCGGCGGCGGTAATCCCATCTTCGACTTTGATGGCCACGGTGCGGTCGCAGCCAACGACTTCATTCAGTTTCGGCTGCGGTTCGGCGGGTCGATTTGACGTGGCTGCGAATCCTTCGCCGAGACTGTAGTGCTTATTGTGGGGCCGCGTCTCCGCGCTCCGCTGCGGAGTACCTTCGCGTCGCGGCTAACCTAAAAGTCGCTTGTCGAAAGGGTCTCGCCGCCGTTGCGGGTGCCGATTGCTTTCCAGAGGGGTGTGGGGAGCGTGAAGCGCAGTGCGTGGACGGAGCCATCGGCGAATAGGAATTGGCCGGCTATCGGATGGGGCGTGTAAAAATCGTAGGGATTGGAATAGGCATCGTTGAGGGGGCCGAAGGCGGTTCGGGCCAGGGCCATCACCGGGGCTTCCTCGATGGCGGATACGAACGTCGGTGAACTCGGGTGGGTTCGGACGGTGCCGTTGGTGATGACGCCGATCCATGGAGCCTGGCAGAACCAGGCGGCGCGCTCGCCGATCACCATGGTGGTCGATGTGCCATCGCGGATGTCGGCGAGGCGTATGCGGCTGTTGCGGTAAAAGACGCCGTTGCCGCTGCCGGCCTGTTCGCCGATCATGTCGCCGAAGCCGTAGCAGGCGGCGTAACTGTTCGTGGCGGCGAACATGAGCTTCTGATTGGTTTGCGAGTAAACCATGAACTCGCCGGTGTTCAGGTCGGACGGGCAAACGAACGCTTTGACGACTTGAACACGAGCCGGGCCATTGGCGATGTCCTCAACCGACAAGTCCCAACGGATCTTCACGAACAGCGGCGTCTCCTCCAGGAATGGCAACAAGTAAGCCGCCCAACCCCATCCGGGCGAATTGTATTCGATTTCGAGCAAGTTGAGGTGGTCGCACCAATAGCCCGACGGCAGGCTGCCTTTAGCGTTGTGATAACCTTGCAGAGCTAAACCGATTTGTCTCAGGTTGTTCTGACATTTCGATCGGTTAGCAGCCTCGCGCATCTTTTGGACGGCCGGCAAAAGTAACCCCATCAGCGTTGCCATGATGGCAATGACGACGAGAAGTTCCAAGAGTGACATAGCCGGCCGGGCCGGCCGTCGATTGGCGCGCATGCCCACTTCCCGCTGAGCGCAAGACCCGATGCAGTGGGCAATATATCAGATCGCCAGCGTCGTGAGATCAAGTCATGCCGGATCGCGTTGATGCTGGTTGATTTAGACTTATTCCCCTCCCTCGAAGCTTACCGCCCGACAGTTTTTTGTGGTTAGGAAGGGCACAGGTAAATCATGGTGGGCCAATGGAAGGGAGAACTGGTGAGGAGATCGTGCCAGGCGGCGAGTCCGAGTTGAAACAGGCTCAGT
>JANNLP010000579.1:0-5071 GCA_031396905.1 Gemmataceae bacterium | reverse complement strand
GCATCGACACCGGGTGGACGTTTTACGTGCCGTATGCCACCAAGTCGGCCCACACCAGCGTGATGCCCGTGGCCATTGGCGTGCTCGTGCTCGGCTTTTCGTCGATCCTCACGGCGCTGAACTTTATTGTGACCATTCACTCGATGCGGGCACCCGGGCTGACGTGGTTCCGGCTGCCGCTCTTTGTGTGGTCGAGTTATGCGACCAGTCTTGTCATTATGCTCGGTACGCCGGTGATTACGACCACGCTGGTGCTTGTCGCCGTGGAGCGAACGATCGGCGTCGGCATTTTTGATCCCAAAGTCGGCGGCGATCCGGTGTTGTTTCAACATTTGTTCTGGTTCTATTCGCATCCGGCCGTGTACATTATGATCTTGCCATCGATGGGTGTCATCAGTGAACTGGTGACGGCGTTTAGCCGCAAGACCATCTTCGGTTATCACTTCGTCGCCTTCGCTTCGATGGCTATCGCAGTGTTCGGCTTCTTGGTTTGGGGCCATCACATGTACGTGTCCGGACAATCGCCGTATGCGGGCATGATCTTTTCGCTCATCAGCTACGTGGTGGCAATCCCATCGGCCATCAAGGTGTTTAACTGGACTGCGACGTTGTACAAGGGTTCGGTGAGCTGGGCGACGCCGATGTTGTACGCCATCGGCTTCATTGGATTGTTCACCATTGGTGGGCTGACTGGATTGGTGCTGGCGGCCCAGGCGGTGGATGTGCACCTTACCGACACTTATTTCGTAGTCGCCCACTTTCACTACGTGATGGTCGGCGGCACCATCATGGGTTACATGGGCGGCCTGCATTACTGGTGGCCGAAGATGACGGGCCGGATGTATCCCGAAGGCTGGGCCAAGGCTTCGGCATTGATCATTTTCGTTGGCTTCAACCTGGCGTTTTTCCCGCAGTTTCTGGTCGGCCAGGCCGGCATGCCACGTCGAGTGGCCAGCTATGCCAGCGAGTTTCAGGTGCTCAACGTGTTCAGTACTGCTGGGGCATCCATTCTTGGTTTAGGGTTCCTGCTGCCGTTCACATACTTCGCTTGGTCGCTGCGCTATGCCAAGGCGGCCGGGCCAAATCCGTGGGGTGCGACCGGCCTGGAATGGACGACCGAGTCGCCGCCGCCGCCGCACAACTTCGCAGTGACGCCGACGGTGACGTTGCCGCCATATGAGTATGCGACCGTCGGTCCCGATGCGTTAACGCCTACTTCACTGCGATAGTCGCGGCCAGCGGTGAAGTCCAATGCTTGGCCGCGGGGTCGTAGTAAAGGTACGCACGGCTTGCTACGCCACGGTACTGTCCGGGGACGTTGGCAATCACATCGAGTTGCAACTGCACTTTGGCGTCGGGAGCGAGATCGCGCCAGTACAGCACCAGATCACGGCCCCGCAGTTCCCAGAAGGCGATGGTTCCGGGTTTACCGTCAACCACCCGGGCCAAGTCGCGCAATTGCTTGAAGTCGTCAGGCAGCCTCAAGCCGGCCGGCAAACCGATGATCGCCACGGCCATGCCCTGGCCCTTCTTGCTGACGTTTTCGAGCGTCACGTTCAAGCGAGTTGATTCGCCTTCGGCCAACTCGGTGCGGTCGAGTTGCGTGGTAAGTTTCACCGCACAGCCTTCGGCACTCGGCGGTTGCAGTGTGCGATAGCTCCAACCGATGGTGTAGGGATAAAAGTTCTTGCCCGATGTGCTGAGGGTCACGGTGTTTTCGCCGGGCGTCAGGCAATGGTCGATATTCGGTACTTCCACGACAATCGCTTCCTGCCGGTCGGCCGAGTAATTCGCGGTGCCGACTTGATCGCCGATCTGCAGCTTCATCGTTCCAGCTTCTGGCGGCTGCTTGTTGGCCTTGGCGAACGCGACGAGAGATTTCAGCGCGAGGATCGTCGATTGCGTGGGACCGAAACTCCCCTGACCCTGTCGCTGCTGGCCAAGCCATTTCACGGCCTTGCGCGTGGCCTGTCCGTATTGGCCGGGTTGATTCGTCTTTAACCAGCCGAGAATTGCAAGCGCGGTTGTCTCGATCTTCAATGGGCCACCCTGCGAACCGGTGATGCTTCTGGATGTTCCTGCGAGAAAGCCATCGGCTTGTTGCATCGTTACTAGCCGTGTGAGAATCTCGGCGGCGGCATCGTTCTTGTCGCGATTCAGTAGGGCGTTGGCGACGAGCGCGAGGAAATATGGATCGGTGCTCGTCGCGGAATCGCGCTGGAGGCAGGCGAGTTCCTTATCCACGTCGTCGATTTTGTCGCCTTCGGTGATGGCCCACACGATGTAAGCGTTGGTCACGTTGTCACTGGCTCGGCCAAATCCATCTAGTGCGGCTTTGCTGCGCTGGAAGCCGCCCTGACCATCGCGGCGAGTCAGCAGATACTGCCGGGTGCGGGCAATCATGGCGGGGTCCACATCGGCAACTCGGGCCATGTCGCGGAACTGCAGCAAGCCATACGCCGTGAGTGCCTCATGAGCCGGGGCATGGCCGAACCATTCAAAGCCTTCCTTTTTGCTGCCAGTGGGCACTTCGAATGACACGAGTCGGTTGTATCCGCGATCCAGCATGCCCTTCGCGCGGGCAATCGCTTCCGGATTGGCCTGGTTTGTCTCGCGCAGATAATCCAGGATCAGCGTGTTGGGATAATTGGTTGTGGATGTCTGTTCGAAGCAGCCGCCAGGCTCCTGCAGCAGACCATCAAGGCCGCGCTGCAGGTCGGCAAGCGGTGTCGGGAATAATGCCACTTCGCACTTGAGCGTGCCCGGCACCCACGTTTGCGGCAAGGTAAGTTTGTGTTGGACCGAGCCGCGCAATTCATCGGCAATCTGGCTCTGCACCGGGAAGCCTTCCGCAACTACGGGTAGCTTCATCTCGATGGCATCTTCACCGGCCAGCGCCAGACGCAACCGGGCCATGCCTTCGACATGCACGGGGCGGAAACTGAACGAACGGCGTGAGCGGCTATTCGCCGGTTGCGACCAATTCAGGCTCGGCAAATCACCCTCAGGTGAAAGTCCGGGTGATTCCAGCGACAGCTTCACATCGCGCGGCTGATCCGTTTCGTTCGACACCGACACCGGCACATCAATGCGATCGCCGGCCGTGATTTCCACAGGCAACTTCGGTTCGACTGTCAGTGGCTTGCGGGCGGTCAACTCGCTCTTGGCCGCTCCGAGCCGGCCATCCATCGTGTGGGCTGCCGCCAGTATCTGATAGCGATTCACCGAGTCGGAAAGATCAAACTTCACGCTCAAGCCCTCACCTGGTACGATCAGCGCGGGATGCCAGAAGACCGTCTCGGCGAAGTCCTCACGAATGCCGTCGGACGCGGGTTTGTGTATGTGAGCGTATTCGCGGATGACGAAGGTCTGAACGTGCCGTCCAGCGTTAAGTTGTCGATAATTGTAGCCTCCAAAAAAAAGATTATCGCCATCGCCACCGTTATCCCGTTGTGTGAAGAGTCGGTTCACAAAAGGTAGCGTCAAATCAGGCACCAATGCCACCGCATCAATAGCAAGAACCCTGTCATCCTTCGCTTTCCCATCGTCGTTCAATCGGCGACGTAGTTCATCGGTCACACGATTTACGTCTTGTTTGGCCGGCTGTTTGTTGATGACGAGACCGAGTTCTTTCTTCGCACCTTCTTGTTCCCTTTGCACCAGATTAGTGGCCCTGGCGACTAGTTTCTTTTCCACGGATGTCAGGTCCCGTCCTTCCGCAGGACGACCAGGTACGCCGCCACGACCGGCGGGATCGTTTGTCGTGCTTTTGCGAATGCCACCTGTGTCGGCAGCGGACTTAGGAGCGGCAACGACAGCTTCCGCCTTCTTTTCACCCGGAGCACCGCTGGCCGCTGGTGCCGCGGCGATGTCGGCCGGCGGCATTGCGGTTGGGGCTGGCGGCGACGCCGGCTTGCGTGCGGGCGCACCACCGCCAAATCGATTGTCGGCTCTGCCAGTACCGCCGCCGAAGCCGATGGCACCACCTTGGAACTGCCCGCCACCACCGCCGAGAAATGCTTGTCCACTTGCTGCGGGGATCCCGGCTACGCTGTAGTCGTCAACGAATCCGCCCACGATACTGTTCACGGCATTGTGAATGTCGTCGCCAGGGTGAACACGGCTCAGCGTTCTGCCGAGAGTGGCTCGAAGCTCTGCGTCTTTCAGTTCCTTGCCGACAACTAATTTCCCCAAAGTCTCGTTATCTGGATTGAGTATTTTCCAGTTGTTGTCGACCGTCAGGCCCCAATAGCCCGCTGGATCGCCGTCCTCAACTAGATTGTCAGGAGTAATGGAGGCAGCCTGGTTCGACACAGTGACCGCGTCACGATGTTCATACATCGAGAACCAACCAAGTCCCGCAGCGACGGCCGCACATGTCAGTGCGCCGGCCGAGCGCATAAACCACCCTGAGCGGCGAAGGACACCGAAGCCGAATGCAGCGACAGCGACAATTCCTGAAAACATCCCAGTGAACGCAAGACCCGATGTTATCCACTGACGGCAGGTGGCGGCGTAGTCGTAGTTTTCGATCAGCGCCCGCACGGCGGTGACGGCGGCGCGGCGAAATTGCTCATTACGCTCCGTGACATCCGCCGGTGCCGCCATGGCCGCTTGCAACTCCACATTCGCTTCCTCGACGCCAGTCTGGGCCTTCCGGAATTCCGGCCGCCTTTCATCTGCAACGGTCTTCGTTGCAGTCTGGAACGAATCAGTTTGTATCTTCGGTGCGGCAACGATGGCGATTCTCTCCGCCCTATCGATTCCCGGCACTTCCGGACCCTGCTCGACGAAGCGTCGCCAGCCTTGCACGCCGAGTAGCAGGTCGAGCGCAGCGGCGGCTTTGGCATGGGTGCCGAGCAGTACATCGATATGTTCCAGGTCCTCGGCCTTTTCCACTTCACCGGTGAGCAGGAAGTGCGTCGGCATTGAGCGAAATGATTTCTCGTCCGCCATGACCACGACGGATTGATTGACGACGCCCAGCATGGCCACGGCCGGGATCGCTTTGCCGATTTCGTCCTTCGCCGTAATCTTGATCGATGCCTTATCGCCGGGTGCATACGCGACC
>JANNLP010000553.1:0-8117 GCA_031396905.1 Gemmataceae bacterium | reverse complement strand
CTTGACGACACCCTCCGGCGTGCGACCCAGGCCCCAATGGTTTTCGAGACCCAGGCACACGCCGCACTTCTCGGCCGTCTTCGTGCATTGGCCGAGGCTGTCGATAACCCAGCCGAAGCCATCGTCATCGGTGAAGCCGGGTTTGGTCGGCTCGATGCCGCGGTTGGCCATCAGCGTGTCGAAGTCTTTGCTGGTGCCCCAACGACCCGTGTTGACGCGCATGGTCGGAATACCCATCGCGTACGCCAACTCTATTTGATGAATGGTGAGATCGATGTTCTTCTTGCGCACGGCAGGGTCAGGGTCGAGATACGTTTGATGCGTTGAGAAACCCATCAGGTCGAGACCAAGTGAAAACGCCCGGCGTTTGTGGCGTTGCAATGCAGCATTGGATTCATCGGTCATCTGCACGTGCAGAATCTCGACGCCGTCGAAGCCCATTTCGTGGGCCAACTCGATGCACTTATCGATGTCGCGCAGGTCTTCGTGGCGTTTGAATTGCCAGAACGAGTAGGTGGAAACGCCGATGCGGTTGGGCCGGCGTTTCGGCTTGTCGTCGGTGGCACGAACGCTCGGCGTCACGGCCAATGCGGCGGTGGCGGCGAGGAACTGGCGGCGGGTGTTTGTCATGGTGCAGTAGGTGATAGCCCCGCACAGCGATGCGGGCAACGGGTTTCTGAAACCACCGATGCCGCGGCGCGGTAAAATCACTGTTCAATTGCGGGGGCTGTACCGATGTGTGTTTGTCGAAAATCGCTGTTGCTTGTGTTGGTTTGGCCTGTGTTGGCGGCGGCGGCCGATCCGTCGGATGTCTTGCGGTATGTGCCGAAGCAGGCTGATGCAGCCCTTATCGTGGATGGTCCGCGACAACTTGCGGATGCCATAAAGCGGTTCGAGCCATTCCGCCAACTCACGACGTTCTCCGCGGCGAAGGAACAACTCGAATCCACGAATACGAAACAGTTCATCAATTTGGTTGGCTATTACGAAAAGGCGCTCGGCAGGACGTGGCCGGAGTTGTTGGACACATTAGCCGGCGGCGGAGCATGTGTCGCCATTCGGTTCGATGGTGACAACTCGCCGGTGTTGTTCGTGGCGAAGTCCACCGACGAGGCGTTGTTGCAAAAAGCGGTGAAGCTGGTCATTGAAGTCGCCAAGGAGGAATTGGAACGAACCGAGTCGGCGGTCAAATTCGGTTCGGTTGAGTATCGCGGCTACACGGGCTATCAACTGGGCAAGGATGCGTTTGCCGCTGTGTGCGGGCCAGTGCTGTTTTTCAGCAACAAGTCCGAGGCGGTCAAAGCCGGGATCGACCTTTACATCAACGGCGCTCACGAAAGCCTGGCGGGCACTGGCCACACCGATGCGGCGCGCAAACTGCTGCCCGCCAATCCGTCGTTTTGGGTGTTTGGCAACACGACGCGGTTGCATGAAATGCCGGACGCCAAGGACGCATACAAGTACCCGAAGGGCGATATTGGGCAGTTGGCATTGTTCCAAGGGATCACCGATGTCCTTGGCAAGTCGCCCTATGTAGCCATCGGCACATACCCAATTGACAACAATGGCTTCCGCACGGCGATCCGCATGCCGGCGGGCCGCGATGCGACTCCGGCTGGCCTTGCGCTGCATTTGCCACCGGACGGACAAATCGCGTCGCTGCCGCTGTTGGAACCCAACGGCGTGTTGTTTTCGATGAGCTTCTTTTTGGACCTCGGCAAAGTATGGTCCGACCGCGAGAAGTTGCTGGTGGAATCGACGCGGAAAGAAATCGAGGGCGCGGACAAACGATTAGGCAGTTTTCTCGGTGGCCGGAAGCTGGCCGACGTGTTGACGAGCATCGGCACGCATCATCGCTTCGTCGCTGTGCACCAAGCGAAGGCGGGCTATGTCAAACAACCGGAGCAAATGCAACCGGCGATTGCATTTGTCAGTGACTTGCGCAGCAACGACTATTCGACGGCGATGAATGCCATCCTGCGGGCGACGGCTTTCGTTGTCGGCTCGCAGGCGAAACTCAAGTACAAGGAAGAGACCATCGGCGACATCAAGCTGGCGACGTATCGTTTTCCCGAAGATGGCACGCTTGCTAACGATACCACCAACGCCCGGTTCAACATCAGCCCGTGTTTTGCCAAGGTGGGGAGCCAATTCTTCGTGGCATCGACCGTAGAGCTTGGCCGCGAACTGGTGGGCATCTTGCAAAAACCCGAGGCCGCGGGCAGCCCGAAGACGACGCAAATGCGAGCGTACGCGGCGGGTGCGGCGACGCTGCTGAAAGCCTTCGAAGAACAGATGATGACACAAATCATCCTCGACCGCGCTATGACAGTGGAAGGAGCCAAGAAGGAGGCGGCCCAGTTCGTCGATTGGGTGCGCGGCCTGGGTACCTTGCAGATGGGCATTGAATACGGCGACCGGGAATTCCAGTTCGACATTCGGCTCAAGAAGTGAATCGGCGTGTATATTGAATACTCTCGCGTCGGACCCATATTGTCAGAACGGTTTCGTTTCCTTGTTGAATCGGTATTGCCATGAATGATGTCGAATTGGTGGAACAACTTCGGGCGGCCCACCGCAAACTGCGCAAAGAGATGAGCAAGGCGATCGTCGGGCAGGATGCTGTGCTGGATCAATTGTTGATTGCCATCTTTTGCCGTGGGCATGCCTTGCTCATGGGTGTGCCGGGGTTGGCCAAGACGCTGATGGTCAGCACGCTGGCCCAGGCGCTCGACTTGAGCTTCAAGCGTATTCAGTTCACGCCGGACTTGATGCCATCAGATATTACTGGCACCGAAGTCATTCAAGACGACCCGGCGACGGGCCAACGCATGTTCAAGTTCTTCCCCGGCCCGGTGTTTGCCAACATTGTGCTGGCCGATGAGATCAACCGCACACCACCGAAGACGCAGGCGGCGCTATTGGAAGCGATGCAGGAGCGCAAAGCTTCGATAGGCGGCGTTGATCACCCGATGCCGTCGCCGTTTTTCGTGTTGGCGACGCAGAACCCGATCGAGCAGGAAGGCACGTATCCGCTGCCCGAGGCGCAACTGGATCGCTTCCTGTTTCTCGTGAAAGTGGACTACCCAACCGGTGATGAGGAAGACCAGATCATGCGGCTGGCGTCGGCCGACGTGCAACCGACGGTGGACAAGGTGCTGCACGGTGACGACATTCTGCGGCTGCAATCACTAATTCGCCGGGTGCCGGTGGCGGATCATGTGTTTGCGTATGCCAAGCGGCTGACCCGCATGACCCGGCCCAACACACCGGAGGCCGCGGAGTTTGCCAACCGATGGTTGACGTGGGGAGCAGGGCCGCGCGGGAGTCTTAATCTCGTACTTGCTGCCAAGGCCCATGCAGTATTGAACGGCCGATTTCACGTTGCTGCCGATGATGTTGCAGCTGTCGCGCCGCCCGTGCTGCGGCATCGGCTCGTGCTCAATTTTGCGGCACAATCCGAAGGCGTCACGCCAGATCGCGTGGTGGAGAAGTTGCTCGCGGCGGTGCCCAAAAACCAAGCCGCCTAGACGTATGAAAATCCACGACGAAGTATTGAGCAAAGCGCAGGCACTTGGCTTGGCCGCCCGCGGTGTCGTCGAAGGTTTGCGCGTCGGCGATCATCGCAGTCCGTTTCGTGGATTCAGTGTCGAATTTGTACAGCATCGTGAATATGTTCCCGGCGACGACGTGCGGCATATTGACTGGAAGAGTTATGCCCGGACTGAGCGGTACACCGTCAAGCAATACGAGCAGGAGACGAATTTTGCGGGGCATCTGCTCTTGGATGCGAGCCGGTCGATGGCGTATGGGTTTGGGCCGACAATCAAGTTGGAGTATGCCAAGGTGCTGGCGGCGACGCTGGCCCATGTTGTGATTCGCCAGCGTGATAGCGCATCATTGGGTGTGTTTGCCAGCAGCTGGCGTGATCGCTTGCCGGCCAGCGCTCAGCCGGGGCATTTGCAAAAGGTGTTGGAAACACTGGCGACGACGATGCCTATCGAAGGTACGGGCATTGCCCATGTGTTGCACGAGATTGCCGGGCAGACGCGGCGGCGCGGTTTGGTGTTTCTGATTTCGGATTGCTTCGACGACCCGGATGCCGTGCTGACCGGGCTGCAGCATTTGCGTTTTCGCGGACACGAGGTCACGCTGTTTCACATCATGCATGGTGACGAATTGACATTTCCGTTTACGGGCAACGTGCGATTTCTCGGCATGGAGTTACCGGAAGAACTGATGACCCGGCCGCACATGATTCGGCCGGCGTACTTGCGGACGATCTCAACATTCCTGGATAAGCTGCGGCGCGGCTGCGAGAACAACCGCATTGACTATGTGCTGATGGATACAACAAAGCCGCTGGTACAAACGCTGACGGAGTATCTGGTGCGCCGACAAGTGGTCGGTGCCCAACGAGTTCACTAATCACTCGATGCCGTTGACCTGCACTTTGGGCGTCGTGGCCGGCTGCTGGTGTCCGGCTTGTTGCACGGTATTGGTTTTGTTCATCTCGGAAATCATCTCGTGAGCGGGCATATAGGTCGGGTGTGCTTTGATGGAGAGTGCCAGGTATTCGCGGGCCACTTCCGGCCGTTCCAGATGCATAGACATCCGGGCAAGGTTGTAATGAATCTCTTCTTCCTTCATGCATGGTTTGAGCGCGGCGAAGGCTTCGTTGAACTTGCCGGCGCGGGCCTGGGTCATGCCAATGGCACGCTTGTAATTGCGGTTGTCCGGGTCGATTGCCGATGCGCGGGTCAGACTGGCGACGGCACCGTCCCAATCCTTGAAGCGAGCATGTGTCATGCCTTTTTCGTACCACACCGATGGCTCATTCGGCACTTGCACGAGTGCTTTGTCGTACATGGCATACGCCTGGGTGGCGTCTTCAATGGCCACGTACGATTTGGCCAGGCCGATGTAAGCGGCTGCGCACTTCGGATCGATCTTCAATGCGTCATAGTATGCTGCGCGGGCACCGGCGCGAATCTGTTCCGCTTCGGCGAACGTCAAATCGGGATTTGCTGCGAGTTGTTCACGATAGGAGCCGACGGCCACCATCGTGGACGCCTTCACCGGTTCTTTCTTGTTGTAATCGCTGGTGGACACCGCGCGGGTGATGGTGGATTCACCGGCTTCGGGGCGGTGCATGGCCGGAGGTTTTTGCGATAGCATTGGCCCACCGGATTTGGTGGATTGACAGCCGACGAGTGTGGCCAACAAAACAAAAGCGGCCCGACGAGCGGGCCAGGTGCGACCGTCCATGATCAAATCCCCCGCGGCGCGTCCTGCGCCGGGCCGATCCTAGAACTCCGCGATAAATGTCGAGGCGGCCTCGGCAATCATCTCGCGGGTGAGTTGGACCGGCTGGCGCTTAAATCGGCATATTGATTGCACGATCTCCAGCAAATCCCGACAATCCGAAGCACGCGGCGACCGGCCCTGCTCGTAATAACGTTCGTACAGGTACTCGATTGCCTCGGGGCAGGGTGCCATGCCGAGCCGCTTGGCCGAGTTGTTGAAAATCTTTTCGTAGATATCCCGGGTCGGGGCGTGGACCTGCACCTTGTGGCGAATACGGCGAAGAAAGGCATCGTCCACAAGATCCTTGGGATCCAGGTTGGTGGAGAAGAGGATCAACTGCTCGAACGGTATCTGGAACTTCTTGCCATTGGAGAGTGTCAGGAAGTCGTGACGATCTTCGAGCGGAAGAATCCAGCGATTCAACAACTCTTTGGGACTACAGAGTTGCCGGCCAAAGTCGTCGATCAGGAACACGCCGCCGTTGGCTTTGACGTGCAATGGTGCCTGATAGTAATTGGCCGACGGGTTGTAGCGCAGATCAAGCATCTCAAGATTGAGTTCGCCGCCGGTGACGATCACAGGGCGCTTCACTTTGACCCAGCGGGCATCCACCGTGTGCGTGACCAGCAACTCGCGGACGCGGAAGTCGGATGATTCATCGACGGAGCCGCGTTCGTCGTCGAGGACGTGGACCGATGGGTCGAACACGGTGACGATGCTGCCCTCAGCAAGAAATGCATGAGGCAGATAGATCGAGCCGCCCTGTTGATTCATGTACTCGCCGATGGCGCGGGCCATGGCAGTCTTTCCGTTGCCGGGGGGGCCGTAAATGAACACGCTCTTGCCGCTGATGATGGCCGGGCCAAGCGCGGAGAACATCGACTCCGGCAACACAAGATGGGCAAACGGCCCGCGAATGCCTTCCGGCGTGCACGAGATGCCCGTCACGGTTTGTCGATACGTTTGTTCGATGAAGTCTTCGAGCGGCACCGGCGCGGGGCCGATGTAGGCGCATTGTTTCATGGCATCATGGGCACGTTCGCGGCCCAGGTCGGTCAACGCGAAGCGATAGCTGACGCGGCCAATGATCTCGCCGCCGGTGACTTCGATGCACTTTTCGTCTTTGAGGAAGCGAATGCCTTCTTCAACGATCTTGAATGGCAAACAGAGGTAGCGGGCCAAATCCAGACCCAGCATCGACCCGCGCTGATAGAGCGTGCGCAGGATCAAGTCGGTGAGCAACGCCATGGTGATCCCGGCTTCGCGCAGGGTCTCCGGAGAGCTGGGCGCTTCCGGGCTGCCGGAAGTATCCCAATCGAGAGCGCTGGATTTCGGATGACGGGTAGGAGCCACGTCGGTTCCTCTTGCCGGTTAGGTTTTCTTCTTCGCGCTGCAGATGATCAGAGCGCCGACGCCCACAATCGTCGCCACTGTCCCGACGACTCCGGTGGTCTTGCCGAGCTGCGTCCGCCAGAACTTGCTGAAGCCTTCCCAATCGCAATCCCAATTCATGGCAAGCGGCGCTTGCATTCCTGCCGTGTCGCTGGCGGCCTGTGCTGGTGCGTGGACGAACAATGCCAATCCAATGACGACGACGATTAAGCGGATGATTGTCATGATGCAACTCACAAAAGGCAATGGACCGGCGGCGTCAATCGCCGTCGGTCCATCCCTGGATTGTCGTAGGTGGCGAGCTTATCGCGTGCCGCCGCCAGCTCCTTGTCGGCCGTTATCCCCGGACTGGCCTTGGCCAGCCGTGGTCGCAGCCGAACTGACCGTGGTGCTTCCGGTCGTAATGTTCTGATTCAGCAGCACCGAGCGGTTGGCCGGTGCGGCATGCTGGCCTGTTTCCATCGGGTCATGGACCACGACTTCAAACTGCATCGGCCGGCCCGCGGTTTGCGCCTGCACGTACTTCAGCACGGCATTGGCGCGGCGATCATCTAAATCGCGGCGGGAGTCCACCAGCTTGTCCGGGTTCGCCGCGTCGTAGCTCACGTCACGGGCTGTTGCCAGGTAGACGCGGGAATCGGGTCGCGGTCGGCGACGGACCAGACCATCCAGTTGGTCGCGACCGCCGGTGGTCAATTCATCTTTGCCGGCTTCGAAGTGATAGTTCCACACCGTCTGGTCGAGGATGTGGCCGTTTTGCACTTGCGGTGCAAAGCCGGCGTTCACTTCGTTGCGGGCGTGGTGGATGTACCGCTCCGGGTAACACGGATCCACACACTTTCCTTGCTTGTTGCAGCCACTCGAGGCCGCCATGCCGGCGATCATTGCCGTTCCTGCAATTGTTTTCGCGATGAGTCCATTCATCGATCATCTCCTTACGGCGGCCGAGCCTGAGCAAACGGTGCGGCAAGTCATTCAGCGCACGGGCGTGTTCCGGGGTAATATCGTCAGATTCCGCAGCACCGCTCCAATGGTACTTCCCGATTTTCCCGAAACCCCCGGCGTGGCAGCGCCAGACGGGCTTGCCCAGCTTACCCACCCCCGCCCATCTTGGTCATGAGGTTCTTGCTGATCTGGATGGCGGCCGGGCCGACCAGCACCACGAAGATGCCGGGGAAGATAAACAGCACGAGCGGGAAAATCAGTTGCACGGCGGTTTTCGCCGCTTTTTCTTCGGCGATCTGCTTGCGCCGCGTTCGCATCGAGTCGGATTGGACTCGCAGGGCGGTGGCGATCGAGGCACCGAAGCGGTCGGCCTGAATCAAGATCGCGGCAAGGCTGCGCATGTCATCGACGCCGGTGCGGACGCCAAGATCGTGCAACACTTCACGGCGCGGCCGGCCCATCTGGAGCTGCAT
>JANNLP010000551.1:0-3575 GCA_031396905.1 Gemmataceae bacterium | reverse complement strand
AGCACAGCCGCGACAATCAGTGCCGGGCCAATTCTTCTGCGCAAATCCTGGATCTCATCGCCCATGATCGACGCGGCCTCCAAGCCGGTCAGGCTCATCACGAGAACGGACCAAAGCACAGCGTTCTTGAAGCCAGCATCCGGGATGAAGCTGGCCACCGTCAGTTCCGTGACCGAGCCGTGATTGGCCCAGGCGATGGCGGCGAGTATGATCATGGCGAGTGCCGGCAACCACGTGCCGAAGGCACCGATGTTGTGCAACCATTTGCCAACATCCAGTCCGACGACGTTGAGAATCGTCGCCACTGCCAGGCATGCGAGTGACATGGTCATGAAGTAAGCCGGGTCGTCCGCAAGATGCGCCCACCGATCACCGCCGAGCGATAAGGCGGTGCCGGCAATGAAGTACAGCACAACAGTCAGGAACGGCAAATTGCAGAACCAATACGACCAGCCGGTGATAAAGCCGGCGAAATCGCCGAATGTTTGTTGGCTCCACACATACAAGCCGCCTTCACCGGGAAACCGTGCGGTCAGGACCAGCACGCCGACAACTAATGGCAAAAAGAAAATCACGCCGCTGATGCACCAAAACGTGATACCAGCCGGCCCCGCCTCGGCCGCCCGCACAAACCAGATCACATTGAAATTGGTAATGACGCAAAACAGCACGAGGTCGGCAAAGCCCATGACGCGGCGGAGTTCCGGCGCTCGCTTGTCCATCGGTCCTGCCCTCGGCGACATACTGTCGGCGTAGCCTATCGCGACTGGTTCGTATGACGAATGGCCTGGCCGGATAACGCACCCGTGTGTTGGCCTGCGTCGATTGCGGGGACGCCGTTGACAAACAAATAACGCACACCGGGCGAATACTGGTGGGGCTTCTCGAAGGTCGCCAGATCGCGATAAGTCTTGGCGTCGAATACCACAACGTCGGCCTTAAAGCCGGGCTTCAGGTAGCCACGCTCTTTCAGGCCAATGATGTCCGCGGGCAGTCCGGTCGAGCTGCGGATGGCTTGTTCCAGTGTGATTACCTTTTCATCCAGGGCATACCTGCCGATTTTGCGGGGGAAGGTGCCATAGGAGCGTGGATGCGGCGCTTGCTCGGAAGGGATAACAGCACCGCCGTCGCTGGCTGTGGCGACAAATGGCTGCTTCATGATCAGGCGAACGTCCAACTCGTTCATAGTCAGCCCGACCACTGAAGCGCCGCCGTTGCGTTCCATTTCCAGGACGATGTCAATGATCTGTTTCTTTTCGGCTGTCGCAATCGCTCCGAGCGTCTTGCCCTGCCACTCAGGACGTGGACTGTAGCGAGCAACAAGAAATGTCGTGCCGGCATCGTATTTGGTGATTGCGTCGCCAATCGCCTGGCGAACGAGCGGTTGCGTTTCGGGATCGTCAAGTCGCGCCACGTATTCCTTTCCGGTTCCGCGCCGCAGACGTGGCGGGAGCACGACGGCCGACAAACTTGTGCTCCAACCCAAATAGGGATATTGGTCCGCCGTCACACACTGTCCTTGATCGCGTGCCTGTTGAATCAGCACGATGGCATCCGCTGATTTGCCCCAAACGATTTTCGCGCCGGCCTTCAGGTGTGATATGTGGACGGGTAACTGGGCACGTCGACCAATGGTTAGCGCTTCCTCGACCGACGTCATCAGCCCGCCCTCTTCGTCACGCATGTGCGTGGCGTACAAGCCGCCGTGGCCAGCCACCACTCTCGCCAACTCAATCAGTTCATCGGTCTTGGAATACGCGCCGGGCGTATACTCCAGCCCGGATGACAATCCCCACGCGCCGTCCTTCATGGCCTTGTCAACCAAGTCCTTCATCACCGCCAGTTCGTCGATTGTCGGGGTACGATCGACGTTGCCCAGGACTTGCTCGCGGATGGAGTTGTGCGGGGCGAGATGCAGTACATTGCAGCCGACTTTGCCGTCGTCGAGTTTCTTGAGATATGCGCCGACGTCAACCGGCCCGCTGCCGCAGTTGCCCGTCACGACCGTGGTCACACCTTGGGTCAGGTAGTTGAGCAACGCACGTCGCTCGGGTGTGGTGATGCCCGTGTTGTCGCAATGCGTGTGCAGGTCGATGAATCCGGGCGCGACAATCAAACCGGTGCCGTCGATGATTTTGGGATTGCCGGCCACCTGAAATGATCCCACGGCTTCAATGTGATCGCCCCGAATCGCCAGGTCTGCGATCCGGCCGGGCTTTTCGCTGCCGTCATAGACGGTTGCTCCGCGAATCACGAAGTCGGCCTGCACCGGTGCATCCATGGTGGGAAAAGACAACAGACATGCTACTGCGAAATGCAACATCGGATGAAGTCTCGTTATGTGCTACGTGGTTCAACACCCAGACCAGGCCCGTGCGGCGGGAACAGTACACCGTTTTCCAGCGGCAATGCCGCCGCGGCCGGGTCACCAAGCAGACCCAGATGCCCATCGAGGTCGGCGTATTTCGTTGACGGACAAGCCAGCGCGAAGTGCAAACCCGCCGCGATTCCGAGCGCCGACTCGTCCATACATCCGACCATGATGTCCAGGCCAGCCGCGTGGGCGATGGCCTCAATTTGCAGTGCCTCCGCGATGCCGCCGGACTTCATGAGCTTCACGTTCAGCATGTCCACCAGGTCGTGTCTGGCAAGGAACAATGCGTCGCGGGCATCCAGCAGACATTCATCCGCCATGATGGGTATTTGTCGAGAATTGCGTACCTGGCCAAGTAATTCCGGTTGTGCAGCCGTCGTGGGTTGCTCAAGAAATTCGACTTGTACGTTCCGCGTTTCTTTGCCAAAGCGAATCGCATCCGCAACGGAATACCCCTGGTTGGCATCGAATGAGAGTTCAATTCCCGCGCCAACTTGCTCACGCACACGAATCACACGGCGGATGTCCGAATTGACGTCCAACCCGCCTTTCAATTTGAGCCGAGTGAAGCCCTGGTTGATCCACAGGCTGGCCGACTCCACGGTCTCGGCCTCCGGTAGGATTCCGACCGTGACACTGGTGCGAATGCGGTCGCGACTGCCGCCGAGTAGCTTCCACAAAGGCATGTCAACGTGTTTGCCCAGGATGTCGAACAACGCCATGTCAACGGCTGCGAGAGCCGATGGTTGCCGGCCCACTTCATGTTTCAATTCACGTAGCAAAGACAAATGAAGCAGTGGATTGGCACCCTTCAAGATGGGTGTCGCAATGTCGCTGAGTGTTGCTCGTACGGTTTCGGCGGTCTCGTTCGTTACGTCACAATCGCAGCCGGCGCTACCATAACCATTCAGCCCCGTATCGGTTTCCAACCGCAGCAAGACGAGCGTCGATTTGTCGAATTGCCCATAGGCGACAGCGTAAGGAGTTTCTTGCGCTACGGGCACAATCCAGGACTCAATCTGAGTGATCTTCATCGGTTGACCGACATCTGCTTGAGCAGGGCAGCAATAATCACTGCTGGGCCGTGAATGAGCACATCACAAGCCGGCAGTCCTGTCGAGGCTGTAATCGCCGCACAGGCTGCGTCAACCTCATCGGGTTTCAGCCCCTCGTGATTGACAGTGATGCCGATCACGCGACT
>JANNLP010000543.1:0-14526 GCA_031396905.1 Gemmataceae bacterium | reverse complement strand
CATTTACCACGAACATCTGAGTTACTTCTCCATCCAATCGGTGACGCATCTTTGCGAAACCGCTGGTCTTTCGGTCGTCCGGATTGAACACTTGACGGTGCACGGTGGATCGCTGCGCGTATTCGCCGCCCCGGCCAACGGACCGGTGACCCACGCGCCGCAAGTGATTGAACTTATCGACAAAGAGAAGGCCTCGGGGGCGGTGGGATTCGCGCGGATTACGGTTTTCGCCGAAGGCGTGCGCCGGCATCGGGATCAATTGCTCGGGCTGTTGGGCGATCTGCAGGCGGCCGGCAAAACGATTGCCGGATATGGCGCGCCGGCCAAAGGCAACACCATGTTAAACTATTGCGGCATTGACCGGGAACTGTTGCCATACCTGGTCGATAAGAATCCCCTCAAAATCGGCCGCTATGCCCCGGGTTCCCACATTCCTGTACTCGACGCGCCTGTGCTGCTCCAGCGACAACCGGACTACACGCTAATTCTGGCATGGAACTTCGCGGTCGAGATCCAACGCCAACAACAGGAGTATCGAAAACGGGGTGGGCAGTTCATCATACCCATTCCCGAGCCGAAGATTGTCGGAGCGTAGCGCGACACCGACCGCTGCTCATGCCGAGAAAGACCACATTGCTCGCCAAGCCCGGAGCTTCATGAATTCGCATTCGCCAATGTCCACAGTCGCCCGTCTTAGCGGTTTTCTTTTGGCCGCCGTCACCGCGGCAGTGAGCGTGTTCCTTGCACTTTATCGAAACGCCGGTACCCCATTGCTTGCCGACGGTATTCGGGCGCTCGAAGTCAGCGTCGTACTGATTTTGTTGGGCCATTTTGTTGTAGTTCTCGCGGCGCGAACGAGCGGGCTACAACTTGGAGGCGACGCGGCGACGTTTTTTGTCCTGATCACGACGGGCACATGCATGGCACTTGTGACCGCCGTGCAAATGGCGGCGTATGCATGCCTGCCGGCGGACATTCTCAGTTTCTCCGAAAGCCATTTTGTCACCAACATCCTGCAGTTTCGCACCGGAACGCCGCTCTACACGCCGCCCGGCGACAACAACGCTTCCGTTTACACTCCGGGAGCGCCCATACTCACCTACCTGGTGGCTGCCGTATTTGGACAAGGCGATTCGCTGACCGCGTACCGAGTGGTTCAGTTGTCTTACGTGATTTTGGCTTCAATCGTGGCGACTGGTGTCTGTGATTTGCTGGCGCGCCTCCTCCTCACGCCCGCCGAGTATCGGCACCGTCCATTGTGGTTAGCGGCATGGTGGCCTCTACTGTTTCTTGTGTGTTTCGAGCCCCGGTTCAACACTTATAACCACTCTCTGCATAATGACGGACTGTCCGTTTTAGTATCAATGTGTGCGTTCTGGCTCATCGCCAAGTTCGCCCTGACCCGCGCGTCTTGGCTAATCGGGTTGATGGCCGTGCTGCCCGCCGTCGGCTTCCTGGTAAAACAGAACCAGTTGATGTGGCTTGGGGTTTTCTTCATTTACTTGGTTGCGGTCGGCGGCGTATCGGCTCGGCAAATTGTCTTGTATGCGATAGGCGGCAGTCTCTTCTTTGCCGCCGCCGCCGGCATCTGCTATTGGCTGTGGGGATACGACTTCTATTGGTGGACGTTTGCATCATTGGGGTCAAAGAAAGTGGCGGTACTGCGCATCGCCCAGCACTTGTTACAGGGCGGTCTCTATGTCGTCATGGCCTTGTTCGCGGGTTGGGTGTTCGTTTTGCGCGGCGGCACGCGGGCGGGCGCGGCGCTGTGGGGTTCCGCTGTGCTTGTGTTTGGCATTCAGCTCTACACAAGCGGTATTGCATGGCAGTCGAACCACATGGGACCCGGTGTGGTTCTGGCCGTGATGTGGTTCTTTGTAGCGCTTCTCAAAGTCTGGCCTAACCAGGAAACATCCGGTCGCTGGTGGCCCATCAGGGCGCAAGAGGCCGTAATTGCGTTGTCCGTACTTCTGCTATTAGGCTCGGTCGGTCTGTTCCGGGAGCCTCGCGATCCTGTGCCGCCGGATTTTTCACGCTATGTCGCGGACATTGAACAAGAGTTCGTGGGTCAAACTGCCGAGAAGGTGCTGACGGATTATGGCACATGGGTTTATCTGAAGGACAAAGTCATCATGAAAGATCGCGGAATGTCGGTCGCGGTTCATATCGGGAAAAATCAGCCGCAAATCAACCATGCGATGCTGGCGGCGACCATCGAACGATTTCAAGCCAAATACTACGACAAGGTCCTCGCCCGGCAACTGGACACGGAAGAAAGTACTTACGACTATCAGAATCGCGGCTCCGGCGTGAAGTCAGCCATACTGGCCAACTATCGCGAGATTCGCCGCATACCGGCCGTCCAGGGTGTCACTCATTGGTGGCCCAAGCACCTTGTTAACGAAATCGTGGTACTTGTGCCGCGGCGCGATGCCATAATAGCCGATGACAAACGATAACACTGCACGACCATTGTTGATGACGGCGAACTCGATGCGAGCGATGGATCTATTTACGATAGCCGCCTGGTCGGGGGTGTTGTTCGGTTTCCTCGAGGGTGGCATATTGTGTATTACGCGCGGCTTTCCCGCCCGGCGCGCTGCCCATCAAGTTTCGAACGACATTGTTTGGGTCGCTCCCGTCGTAGACGTTATTGTGTTTTTGGGAATCGCAGCGGCAATCAGCCTGTTTCGTCCGTTGGTCCGACGTTGGACCGGGTCAATACGAACTCTGGTTCGGGCCGGTCTCGTGTTAATTGCAGCGGCGCTTCTGTTTTTCCTCATCATACCGACTCTGTTCGGCCCAATATGGATGATTGCCGCCGGGTTGGTGGCCGCGACTGTCATCGCATTGATAATTGAGAAAACGCCGCCACAATTGGGGGCATCACCAAACATATTCGCCTATGGGTTGCTTGTTACTAGCGGTGCATTTTTTTCAATTGCGGCACCGGACATCATGCATCCTATTTGCGCGGCGGTTCTCGCGCTGGGATTAGGGGTGACGTTCTGCCGGCTTTTGGCCGGGAGGGAACACAGCTTAACATCGAGCCTGCGCCGACAATTGCCATGGATTCCGTTACTTCTGGTGGCGGCGGCGCTGTCGGTCTTGTGGTACGGGCGCGCACAAGAATCAGCGCTGGCCAATCAACTGCCTGATCCTCCCGCACGCACACCCAATGTCCTAGTGCTTGTTCTCGATACGGTACGCTATGACCGCTTTCAACGGCGCGAAGGCCAATCCTTGACGCCGAATATTGATCGGATCACCAGTCGCGGCGTGCGCTTCGATAACGCATGGTCGACGTCGTCCTGGTCGCTTCCATCGCAAGCGTCAATTTTGACCGGATGTTATGCCCACGAGCACGGGGCTGACTGGCCCACCTTTCGCTTGAATGCAAGTCGACCAACATTGGGAGAGTATCTCACGGATCAGGGCTACGCGACCGGCGCATTCTCGGGCAACGGCGCTTGGATCACGCCCGAATACCTCGGCCGCGGCTTTCTCCGGTTCGAGGCCTACATTCTCGAAGACATTGTTCGTCGCACTGTGATCGGTCGAATCGCGGATCGATTCCTGTGCAAAGTCGGCTACCACTCGGCGGGCCGCGGTAAGAAGGCACCGGCTGTCAACGCGCAATTCGAGAGATTTCTCACCGACTATCCCACCCGACCATTCTTCGCCTATTTGTGTTACATGGACGTGAATCGGGACTTCCATGACTGTCGGTTTAATTCTTACCTTGGCCGCACTGCGCCGACACCGGAAGTAATCCAGGCGTACGACCAGGGCTTAGTGGATCTGGATCGTAGGCTTGGCGAGTTATTTACAGTGATGGAACAGCGGAAGTTGCTGGCTAAGACAATCATCATGATCACATCAGACCATGGCGAGTCCTTCGGTGCTTCAGGAACATTTGATCACGAACCTCCGGGCCACGGCACCAGCCTTTTTATCGAGCAAACCAAAGTGCCGCTATTCATCATTGATCCGACTCGCGCGACGCATCAAGACAATGTCAACGAAGCGGTCAGCCTGCGGGCACTTGCCTCAACTGTGACGCACTTACTCGGTATGCCCGACGCGCCGTTCGAAGGACCGCCACTGCTTACGCTGCGTCAATCTCCCAATGCCGAAACCGATCCTTTTGTTCTCGCCACGCTGAAATATAACGGCAATAACCTGCAATCACTCATTTGGGGACAGTTGCAATACATCGTGGACGGCGACAATGGTCAGGCTGTTAGTCATCTTTACGACTTGAAGTCGGACGAGTTCGAGCGCATGAATTTGGCGCCAAATCATCCGGCCATTCCGCAAGCTGATGATCGCTTGCGACGACTGATGAATCGAACACCGCCGGAACTCGGGAAGCACTAATCTCCGGCCACTACCTCGGGTGAAGCCCGCCCATCCCGAGATTGTACTGTGATAGCCAATCATGAGCCCAATGACATTGAATTTACCGACAAGTCCGTTACCCAATCTGGCGGCGGATGGGATGGCTCAGACCGCGCCCCGGCGCTTACGGGTCGGACTGCTGATCGTCATCGGCGTAGCGCTTCTGGCCCGTCTGGCAATTCTGCCCTGGTTCAACGGTATCCCGCCCAAGACAGTTGACGAGTTCCAATTCAATCAATTGGCGGTCAGCATCGTTCAACGCGGCGAGTTTGCGTACACACCCGGCAAATCCACGTCGATGCGGCCGCCCTTGTACCCGACATTTGTCGCGGGCGTCTATGCGGTGGCCGGCGCAGAGAATTTTCAGGCGGTACGGCTGGCCCAGATCTTGCTCAATCTATTGACGGTCGTGATCGTGTACGGATTATGTCGCGAAGTGTTTGATCGTACTGCCAGCGTTGCCGCGGCAGCGATGTGTGCCGCATATCCATCGTTATGGGGTCACGACTATCTCCTACTGACGGAAGTTCTATTTACGTTTCTGTTATCTTTGTCGTTATTATTCACCGCCCGGTTTCGCCGCACGGATCGTTTAGTCGAACTCGCCGCCGCCGGACTTCTACTGGGTCTGGCGGCTTTGACGCGCAGTGCCATGTTCTTCTTTCCGCCGGCCGCGATACTGCTGTTGCTTTGTAACCGACAACTCAGTTGGAGTCGACGCATTGTCGCCGCAAGCGTATTTCTTGCTGCTTTCAGTGGGGCGGTTGGCCCATGGCTGGTGCGTAATGCCAAACTTCAGGGAACGCCGACGCTGATCGATTCAAGCAGTGGGCGAATCCTGCGCTGGGCCTGGAGCGTGCAGCGACCAACACAACCGACGCAACAAGATGCAGCGGTCGAGTTCCCGTCGACCAAAACGGAAGGCCAAATGGATAGTGACGCGGTCTATCATTCCCTTGATTACGCCAGTCAACGTCCTGACCGTATTGCGGCCCGCATCGTTGACAATTTTTTGAGCTTCTGGGGCCTTGATCGCGAACTGGTAGCCGGTGCCACTTATGGCAATTTTGGCAAAGTGCCAAGGGGCATACTATTGCCGCTTGCTTGCCTCGTGTGTGGTGGCTATGTCATTTGCCTCTGGACCGGAATTCTGGGTTTTGCGATAGGTCCCTTCAGAAATCGGTGGGCGGAGATGCTCCTTATTTTCGTGATTGCCCATATTTGTATTATTCACTCGGTAGTCTTCGGCCATTCGCGTTATCACATCGGTGTGATGCCGCTCATTGCAGTGTATTCCGGACAATTTCTCGCCAACCCGAAAGCGATCTTCGCTCGACACAATCGTGGGAAAATGCTGGTTGGCGCTGCCCTATGCATCACATTGTTGACGCTCTGGGTTGTTCAGGTTCTCCAGGATGGGAAAATCGGCATGATTGGGAAGCCCTGGAGAAATTAGTACGCGACATGGCGATTCAATAGTTCCCGGAGTTACGACGTCAGTTGGTCCACCACGACATCACTTGCCGGTTATGAACATTCGCATTTTTCTGACAGCCTGGTTGCTGTTCGCCGCTCACGCGGCTACCAACGTGGTCCGTGAACACTATCCGGCCTTCGCGTTGGTGAAGCACGGCACGTTTCAGGTCGATGAATATCAGGGCCTACACTCCGACATTTTCGTGCATGCGGACGGCCATTCCTACATCAATAGCAATGTCGCCACCTCGTTAATCGCCAGTGCCCCGTTGCTTCTGTTCGATCCATTGCTCGACTACTTGGAGGCTAAAGAAAAAGCCGCATTGTCCAATCCCGATGGTGGCCAAGCTGGCGTCTACCGCATCGATAAGCCGATGCGGCAGAGCTTTTTCCGGGAAGTCTCGCGGCGCGGCTTGTCGCAGCGCTTCGGCGCATCCACCCTGATTACATCGGTTTGCCTGGTGGCTCCGTTGTCCGCTCTTTGCGTCGTGGTCGTTTATCAGTTTCTCTTGCGACGCGGCGTTACACGAGTTCGGGCTGTTTGGCTTGCGTTGGTATTTGCCGCGGGAACTCCGCTGTTCTTCCGAAGCGCCAACTTAACCAGCAATGTCTTTGTCATGTACTTTACGTTGGCCTCATTTATGCTGTTGCAACGGCTAGGCGATGGCAGCGCAAGCATCGGGCGTCACGTATTGGCCGGCTTTTGCGCCGGCGCTGCACTTGCCTGTGACTATAGCGGCGTGGTGGCGATTGCGTGCTTATCTGGCTTTATGCTGCTCAATCAATGGCCGGGCGGTTCCATCTTCGCAGCCCTGAGAAAGTGCGCGTTTTTTGTGTTGGGGAGCATTCCGCCGATCACATTCCTGTTGTTCAGCCAATGGGCGATGTTCGGCGATCCATGGCGGCCGGCACAGTACTGGATGCCATCCGCCAACTACACCGACTTGGGTTGGCGCGGGTTTTCGGTACCATCAATTGAGACGCTGTTCATGAATTTGATGCACCCGTCGTATGGCTTGTTTATATTCGGGCCGATTTTGCTGCTTGCCATTTTTCCGGTACCTCGGCATGTGACAACCGGAAACGTGATTTTCACCCGTAATGCGCGGATCTTCACCGCCACGTTTGCCGGCCTATTTTTATTGTTCTGCGCGGCCAATCAGTACTCGCGGATGCAATGGAATACAGGCGTTCGCTACCTGATGCCGTTGGTGCCGTTTTTGTTTCTGGCCGCCTGCGACCGACTGGCGCGCATGTCAACATGGACATTGCTCGCCGTATCAGTGCCGGCCGTAATCCACACCTGGATTCTGTGCATGGCGCGCGACTGCAACCCGAACAACGATACCTGGCGCGAGGCTTCGACCCTGGGAACATGGATCGCGCAGTTACCCATAGAGACCGTACCGGCATCATACGTTCGCATTTGGCATGACGGACTCCAACTGCCCTGGCTGCGGGTGTTGCAACTCACATCGCCAACCAACCATCCTATTCTCGGGCAAGTTTGGCTCCCCTATGCAGTACTGGCCATGTGTGGCGTTGCAATCGCTGCCATTTGGATGGTTGGCCCATCATCTGCAAAACCAGTCAAAACCAGCGAGTGCGGTTTCGCCACAAAACAAGCGTCCGACCCTCGCCGCCCCGTGTTACGAGCATGACAAGAGTTACAATGACCGGCAACGACGATTTGGCACCATTTCTGTCCGTAGTTATTCCGGCACGCCGATGTCGTGTCGATTTACAGGAATGCTTGAATGGCCTAAAGATGTCGCGGTGCCAGGATTTTGAGGTCATCGTCGTCGATGATGCTTCGCCGGATGATACATCCTCTTGGATCGATTCGTCGATGGCCCAAGTATTGGTATTGCCTCGGCAATCCGGGCCTGGCGCGGCGCGGAATCGTGGGGCGCAAGCCGCTCGCGGCAAGTACTTGCTGTTCCTGGACGCCGATGTTTGCGTGCATCCGGAAACCATTGGCAATCTCATTGCCGCACTCAAAGCCAATCCCACCGTCACCGCCATCTTCGGTTCCTACGATGTCCAACCGCCGGCTCAGAACGTCCTTTCGCAGTACCGCAACCTCATGCATCATTTTGTCCATCAACAAGCGCGAGCCGAAGCGACTACTTTTTGGAGCGGTTGCGGTGCGATTCGCCGCGACGTGTTCCTGCAATTCGGCGGCTTCCATCCTGACTACCGCCGCCCGTGCATTGAAGACATTGAGCTGGGCGTGCGGCTTTGCAAAGCCGGTCATCGCATCCTTTTGGACAAACAGGTCCAGGTCGCGCACCGAAAGTGTTGGACATTGTGGGGAATGCTCAAGACCGATATCCGCGACCGGGCCTGGCCATGGAGCCGTCTCATTGTTCAGGAAGGTAAGCTGCCCAACGATCTCAACTTGGGTTTTGCCCATCGCATCAGCGCGCTGTTGGCATGCGGATTGGTTCTGACGTTGTTGGCCGCCGCATGGTACCTGCCGGTCGTGTTGGCATTGCCGGTCGCCATCGTCATCGGTATTGGCTGCATCGATAAGTGGTCGCAGACGAAGCGTGTTCCGACATCATGGCGACTATTCGCCGTTGTTGCCGGTGTCGCCATCGTCGCATTACTCACCATCTACTTCAAGACGCTGATGCTATTGCCGTTGGCACTCCTGGCCGGCATCGTGTTGTTAAATTGGCGCTTTTACACTTTTCTCGCGAAGTCCCGGCATCCTCTCTTCGCGGCGTTGGCATTGCCGCTCCAGATCATGCATTACTGCTACAGTCTTGCAGCCTTTGCTTTAGCCTCGGGACTGCACCTGTTGCGAATCGGCGCTCGCAAGCGAACGCCGGCTCCCGTTCTCCACAGTAGTTATCCCGCAAACGTCGAGCGACAACATGCGGCCTGCCCGGCACCCGTTGACGAGCCATTGGAAGTTGCACATGCTTCAGCAATCGACGCGTGACAATGGGATTCGATTCCACATCGATGAACGTATCAATGAAAGATCGGCGTTATTCCCAACGAACGTGCTTACGGCTGGGTACGATCGCGTTAATCGCTTATGCCGTTCTCGGGCTTTGGCCGTTTCGTTGGAATCCGCCGCGGCATGTGGAGAATGGGGCGCATATTTCCGCCGACGGCATCCTGCGCATCCCCACCGAGGGCTGTGTGAGCGGTCGAGAGTCGGGAATTCGCTGGGCCGACGAAGCAGTGCGCGGCAACGCTTTTCGGATCAAGCTGAGGGTCCGTGCTTTAGGCAGTTCAGGGCCGATCTTCAACTACTCCAATTGGTTTGGCGGGACGCGGAACATCATGATCGGACAGCATGGGTCGGACTTGATTGCCGCCATGCGGACGCCCATGACAGATCAGAACGGCTCGCCGGGCTACACGGCTCCCGGCGTCTTCTCTGACACCGAATGGCACGACATCGAACTCAACGTCGAACACGACGTAATCACGATCTCGGTCGATCGAAATCACGTCGAGACAAGGCGGTTACCAAGACAGGCTCTATCGGCCTGGGAGCGCCACCATCACTTCGTTTTTGTCGCCAATGAAACGGGTGGCACCCAACCCTGGTTGGGTGAGATCGCAGAATGTGTCGCCGAAGCTGGCGGCGTACGATGGGATTTGTTTACCGCTGCGGATGTACTCATTCCACCTACTTATTCGGTGAACCTTAAAGTCAACGGGCGATTATCGCTAGACGATTGGACCGACTGCCTGGCCAACTTCCTGTGCTTCGTGCCCGTGGGCTTCGTATTGAGCGCGATTCGCCGGAGCTGGCGGACGGCACTGATTGCCGTGCTGGTCTGCTCACTTGCAAGCTGTGTCGTCGAACTCTTGCAGTTTCCATTCGACCGCATGCCCTCGATCACGGATTGGGTCATGAATTCGGCTGGGGCCATCGTCGGCTCGCTCGCCGCTCAGTGGGTCATGCGCCGCCAGATCACAGTATTCGGCGGGCTATCGATGCCGATTCCTGCATGGCTCAGGGCAGGAAGCGGCGACAAGTTTCGCCAGTAGTATTCGTCACGCACGTACAGTAGGCTATCAATACCATGCTTCTGGAAAGTCCTGAACTTCGCCATCCGTCGCCAACGACTGCGCTCCTGCTCGAGAGGATCGTCGGCGGCACAGCGCAAATTGGCGTCATTGGTCTCGGATACGTTGGCTTGCCACTGGCCAGGGCTTTCGTCGAAAGCAGCTATTCCGTCCTCGGCTTCGATGTCGATGCGGAAAAAGTCGAAACGCTGCAGCGTGGCGAAAGTTACATCAAGCACATTCCGTCCGCGTTGATTCGCTCGTTGTTGGAACAAGGCTTCGAAGCGACTTGCCAATTCGATCGGCTCAGCGAACCCGATGTCATTGTCCTTTGCGTGCCGACGCCGCTCACCGAAGCGCGGGAACCCGACCTGTCATATGTCATGCAGTCGGCCCGAGCTGTGGCCGCCGCACTCCGACCAGGTCAGTTAGTCATTCTGGAAAGCTCGACCTACCCGGGCACGACGCGGGATGTCGTACTTCCCATCCTCGAATTGTCGGGCCTTCAAGCGGGCAAGGACTTCTTTCTCGCTTACAGTCCCGAGCGCGAAGATCCGGGAAATCCGAACTTCGCGATGCCGAGTATTCCCAAGGTCGTTGGCGGCCTCGATCCAATCAGTCTCGATCTCGCCTCCGCTCTTTATGGCCAGGTTGTTGACCAAGTCGTACCCGTCAGCAGTCCGGAAGTGGCCGAAGCCTGCAAGATCCTGGAGAACACCTACCGCGCTGTCAACATCGCGTTGGTGAATGAACTCAAGATCCTTTACGACCGAATGGGTATCGATGTCTGGGAAGTGATCGCGGCCGCCAAGACCAAGCCGTTCGGCTTCCAGGCGTTTTACCCCGGGCCGGGTCTCGGCGGCCATTGCATTCCCGTCGATCCGTTTTACCTCACATGGGTCGCACGCAATTTCGGCCTGTCGACACGATTCATCGAGTTGGCCGGCGAAATCAACACCGCCATGCCGGAGTTTGTCGCCAGCAAAGTCGCCGATGCGCTCAATGATCGGGGAAAGTCAGTCAAAGGCAGCAGAATCCTTCTGCTGGGTATGGCCTACAAAAAAGACATCGACGACCCGCGCGAATCGCCGGGTTTCGCGCTTATGGACTTATTGCTCCGGAAGGGCGCGGAGGTGAGGTATAACGATCCGCACATTCCCCGGCTGCCGGCCATGCGCCACTTCCCAACCCTGCGAGGTGTGAGCCAGGAACTCACGGAAGAACTGCTGGGCGCACAAGACTGCGTGATCATTGTGACAGACCATTCCGCGTACGATTGGTCCTGGATCGTCGAACATGCCCTGCTGGTCGTCGATACGCGAAATGCCACCCGACCAGTGACCCACCACCGCGAACGTGTCGTTCGCGCATGACCGCAAACAGTTTTCCGGCCAACTAAGACCAGCTCGCCGTTGATTCCGGCAGATTCAAGATGAACGAAGTGGGGCAGCCATTTGGTTGCCCCATTTTTGTGCGCGGTACTTGGCGACCGACGCGTTGCAACTTGAGCAAAACTTAGCTTTCTCAGCACGTTTCCACTCGCGGTGTCAAACCTGGTAAGCTCTGTCGGTCATAGGGATGGCAGTTCATTTGCGGCTTATGTGGGAAGTACTATTGGAACCATTCAGGTGACGCGGTGGTCGATGAATGGGATAAGCCCGGCCACTATGTAGTGAGCCGCGAGGAGTATTTCGATGCTCAAGTTTCGTAGGCTCGCGGGAATCACCCTCCTGATTGCGATGCCGGCAATTGGATGGGGCCAGCAGCCACCGGCCGAATCCGAATCGCCGTATGGCGAGGTCATTGGGTTGCCCGCCAGCACAATCAGATCCCCACGGCCGGCCGCGAAGACCTGGGTCAGACAATTGCCGGACGTCATTGTTCCATATTCTCAGGCGGATCAGAAAGTCGGATACAGCGAGACGCTCTTTGGCCGGATCGGTGCGTGGCTGACAGGCGGTTCCTGCGGCACTTCCACTCCTGCCGGCGACGAGTCAATTAACAAGTGTCGGCCAAGTGTCTTCAGCATTTGTTCGCTGCGCCCCTCGTGCAAGACCTGTGAGACTAGTCCAGACAGTCCAGCTTGTGCGCCAGCATGGTCGTGGCCGTCGTTTTGTCTGCCGATGCCTTGGCACCCGCGGACACGCGGCCAAATCAAACCGCCTTGTACCAGTACATATTGCGTCCAACAAGGTGGATCAACCATCAAACGTGCGTGCGACAATTCTTACCGTCGTGGTCCACTACCTCAGCCAGTTTGCGACGGTCCGATTGAACATTTCAACAAGATCCCGCAGCGTGAAGGGGGACAGTGATCGTCAGTGACTTTTTCAAATGGCGAAAACAAAAAAAGGCCGGCCAGCGTACGGTTGCTGGCCGACCATTATGGAGGCGCAGCCTTGATGGCAGCGTCCCCTTTGGCTGAGTCACGGCCATTGCGCCGTGCTAATGGAGTCGTTTCAGTCCTTCTTGACTTTCACGTCAATGCTCGGCTCGGTGATATTTGTTCCCTTGCCCGCCTTGATGTGAACGTCGGCACCTTTGTCTTTCCGCGTCGGAATTGGATCGCTGCATCCCGACGCCGTCATTGAGCCGATTATCGCAACCGTCTGGATCCAGCGGCTTGTTCTTGTGAGAGTCATACTCCGTGTCCCGTTAACTTCTTGTCATTAAATGCTGCTTGCGTGACACTCGATTATCCACAAATGCATCCTTTCACTTTCCATATTCCTTGATCTTCTCGCCGAGGTCTTTGATTTTGTCGCCGGTCTTCTCCGCGGCTTTCTTCGTCGTGTCCGCGACCTTGTCTGTCGCGTCTTTGGCTTCCTTGGCGGTCGTTTCGATCACATCTTTCGCTTTTTCTTTGAGATCGCTCATGTCACATTGCCCCGACTTCTTAATTGACCTATTTGATCAGTTACTTTCGCATTTCACATGCCGAACTCTGGCAGGTTCCGCCCGCATGTCTCGTTACATCGGGCGAAAAAAAGGCCGGTCAGCAAACGATTGCTGGCCGGCCGCAATGAAGAAGCCCCGTTACGGCAACGGCACTTTCTCCGTAGACCCCTTCGCACGCCTTCAGCTTTTTTTCTAAGCCGGAGGCACGCGACCGGGGTGAAGGCCGGGCGGAATATGGATCGCGGTCTATTCGACCATCCGCATTTCCGATACCAAGTCCGCCGCGCGGCTGAGAGTTAATTCGCAACTGCCGTGCCAATCACGTCCTTTCATCCACTCCTGCGATTTGATCGACGAGCCGCATGAACTCGTTTGTTGCTAGCGTTGGAAATATGAACTGTTGCCAACCACCAACCAATAAGGCATGCGCTGGCGAAGCAGCCAATGAGAACCAATCCACCCGCGATACCGCCCCATTGTTCCAACATTGCGCGCCGCCTTTAGATATCGTTTTCCAATTATCAGCCCCCGGCGGTTCGCAGCCACCGGGGGCACGTTCGCAGCCCCAGAAGGAGCAGACATCCCGAATTCAACCGGGAAGATCGATTGGGTGAAGCCAAGCGCGGCTCTACCTCAGGGTGGCCGCCCAGCTACACCAGCGACCGACAATACTCCACTTTGCAAACTGTGTGCCGAGTAGCGGTTTTCGACTAATCACCCGGGTTTGCACTGCTCGGATAGCAAATGAGCAATTAGTCGCGTCCGCATGTGAATGCAGGTTCCGAAGGCGCGAAAGCGCGGCTTGCCGTCAAAGTACACTTCGGAAGGCGAAGCACGCGCACGGGTGAACATTGACGATCACTCGGATTGTGGTCCGTTGGCACGTACTTTGCCAGATAAACACTGTCGGTCGCTCTTGGATGGTCTCTGCGACGATATCGTCGGCGGGGCCAGCACAACACGGAGTCGTGACATGTGGACATGGCTGAGCGTTGGTGCAATGGTCGCACTACTTGATGTTGGAATTGTGTGCGGCATCGGCTGGAGGTTGTCAAAGCTCGATCATCAGGCGGATCGGCAGGACCGGTTGCAGCGCGACGTTGTCTCGGGCAGAAGAATACGATTGCCGCGCCATAATAAGACACATTTCGAAGCGAATCGTGGTACGCATGATCGACAGCCAATTCGGACCGACGCGGCCTCGCATTATCGCCCGGCCGAACTACGGAAAGGTTGAAGATGCATCATGGACCCGCGCAAGCTCACCGAAGAAGATATTGAATTTGAGCTGTTTCATTCAAACGACATCGATGATGACGGTTTGGTGACGCCGTTTCCCGATGAGTTGGAGGCAGCGGCGGATGAAGACGAGGACATATCCACATGACATCATCGTGGCTGGCCATTGCAGGCGTGATGATGCCGATCGGCTTCCTGTTGATATGCGCAATCGGCTGGCGCCACTCGCGAACCGATTGAAAATCCAACCCCGGACGGACCGCTTTCCAATTCCCCTGCCTCGCAGGGAGGGGTGAGGGGAGGGTTTCAATTCGCCTGCCATCCACACAACCGCTTTCCAATTCCCCTCCCTCGCAGGGAAGAGTTAGGGGAAGGATTTCAGTTCGCCTGCCATCCACACAACCGCTTTCCAATTCCCCTCCCTCGCAGCGAGGGGTGAGGGGAAGGATTCAATTCGCCTGCCATCCACACAACCGC